>DUEP01000021.1 GCA_011176535.1 Anaerolineae bacterium
ATCAAGTGGGAGGATGTCGAGAAGGAGTTGGATTGATGCACTATACAATCTACATCCATCCGCAGGCCTGGAAAGAAGTCAATCGCCTTCCTGGTCACATCAGACAGCGAGTCCGTCGGGCCATAAATCGCCTCGCGCAGGAGCCTCGTCCAGTCATAGCAAGCCCCTGACTGTGGCGAAGCCGCTTGTTCATGATTTCGAAGCGAGGCGATTGCGCTTGGATCGTTGGCGGATTATCTATGTGATAGACGAGGTGGACCTCAGAGTTCATGTGCTTGCCGTGCGCAAGCGACCGCCTTACGATTACGGCGATCTTGAACAACTGTTGCAAAGCATGTTGTAAAACTCTCTTGAGTACAGTCATCACCAAGCCCCCCGGTCTTATGTAGGCCGGGGGGCTTTTTGCGTTCCCTGGGCCGTCGCCGCGTGCCGGGGAGCCGGGCCGGGTTCCCGGTTCCCCGGCGCACGGAGGCCGCTCAGGGGCCTCGGAAACTCATTCCCAACAACGGAGGAGGTGACGGATGGAGTTGATTCGGTTCTTGCTCGGATTGCAGGCCGCCCTGGGCGCCACGGCCCGCGCCGTGCCCCAGGCGGCCAATGCGGGCATCCAGGCCGCCGGCGCCTGGGTTGCCCTGGTGCTCTTCGCCGCCCTCGGCCTCTTGCTGGCCGGGGCGGTGATGGAGGCAAGAAGCCGGTGCCGGTGAGTTTTCCCAATCCCCCAAATCTCAACCAGGAGGTACTGTCATGTCCTGCAAAGTGCAGTTTTGCTCGAAGTGTGGAACCCCCGCTCCCCAGAACCCCAAGCGGGCGGGGTGGGTCGTCCGTGGCCACCGCAACCTGGTGTGCCCGGAGTGCCGGTTGACCGAGGCCTTAAATGCGAAGACCCGGAGTGGCCGCTCCGGGTCATTCGCTCGTCAGTATCGCTTTACACGCTCCAATGATAGCATTTCCGCCGTCGCTTGTCAAGAAGATTTCTCCGCCATCGCCGAGGCCGAGTTTGCTCAGGGTGCCCGGCGGGTGCGGTTCGTGTGAGGCGATGACACCCCCGCCCGACCCAAGTTCGCGTCATGGGGGAAGGGTCGGGGCGGGGTGAAACCCTCCGATGCGTGATCATCCCCCGCCCCGGCGTAGTACGTCTCCTGCCGGGGCGGGGGTGAGGTCAGTCCGGTCGTTCACACGCATTGGAGAGGTTTGCCATGAAGACCTTTGGCTACATCCTGCTGGGATACGGCCTGCTGCTCTTGCTGGCCGGGTCCCGCGCAACTCAGGTCGTCCACCAGAACGCCTTGGGGTTCCTGCTTCGCCATCTGCAGTTCGGCGAAGTTCTCCAGGCGTTTCTGGTAATGTTGCGATAGGCTGGGGCGCTGCGGGCAAAGCCTGCAGCGCCTTCCATCCCAAGAAAGAGGTGTCTATGAAGTGGCGTGATGAAGAATTGCGCTCGCCTCATGAAATTCTTGCCGAGGCCGAGGAAATCCTCGGCCCGGCGGTAAAGGTGGAATGGCACCGGAATTGGGCCATCTTCTGGTGCCCGTTCCACGACGACGCAGCCCGGCAGGGAAAACGGGGCCGCCCCAACTTCGGGGTAAGCCTCAAAGGGGGGTATTGGAAGTGCCTCCGCTGCGGTGCTTCCGGCCCATCCCGGAGCGACCCAAGGAGTCTCGGCGACCGTCTTTCTCCTTGCTCGCCGAGGCGGTCGCCGCGGCCCGGGCTAACTTCAGGGGTAGTCCGGCAGAGCAATACCTGACGGTGAAGCGCCGGATTCGCCCCATCGTCGCTTCGATGTACGGGGTGGGGTATGGGTTGCCCTTTCCTCCCGTGTCCCAAGCCGTGCTCAAGGCGGCCCAGGCCCACCGCCTGGCTACAGATAAAGGCTGGTGGATTTGGGCCGGCGGGTTGGTGTATGCAGAGCCGCCCCTGGAACCCCAGATGATCCAGGTGCGGCACTTGCGGGACAAAGCCTACTCCAAATACCAGACCTGGGGTAGGCTCAATCGGCCCGCCGGTGCCTGGCGTGTGGGGCCAAACACCCAGGCCCTGGTCGTGGTCGAGGGCATGATCGACATGCTGGCCCTCGCCCAGGTCTTCCACGACCACAACCTGGGGAACAAGATCATTCCGCTTTACCTTGCTGGCAGCGGCAGTACCCGCGCCTACGAGTGGCTGCGGGAGACAGCGGAGCGTCGGCATCTCTTCCTCATCCCCGACGCCGATGAAGGCGGAAAGGATTGGTTGACCAACCTGCGCCGCCATGGGGTGAAGGGAGAGGTTTTCTTTCCACCAGATGGTCTGGACCCCGACGAGGCGGTCCTGGACGGTTGGTGGCCGTTCCCGTTCTGAGAGCCTCTGACTACAACCCTGGAGACCCAAAAGCCCCCGACCCCGTCGTCGGGGGCTTTTTCGTTCCGGTTCAGGAGGGAAGACCATGTCGATGACAAGCATCTTTCTGAAATATCTGGCGGAACATTCTCAACGCCCCCGCCTCCGTTGGGGAGAACGGCCATGGAACCCGGCCACCACCACCGTGGAAGAGGCGGAGGTGCAGGGGTGCGTTATTCGCCGAATTGAAACCACCGTTGCCTGGGACACCAAGCAAACCCTGCTGGTCATGTCTCCGGACGGCGCGGTTGTGTATCGCGCCGTGAAGGTTCCTTACAGGGGGTGGGTGACAGTCCATACCTCGCCCCTGGCCCAGGCGTTGGTGCGGGCTCAGGCCGAAACCCCTATCGCATCCGTAACACCTGTGCCGGAACCGGAGGTGGCCCATGCGTAGAGGCACCTAATCCGCCGCCCGTTGCGTCGCCATCAGGCCGCATCGTTCCCACCGTCTGACCGCCTCTCCATCCGCCCCTCACCCCATCTTTGACCTGGTATAGCCTGTCGGGGTGGGGGGCGGTCGGTCAGGCCCGAAACTTCAACTGAGGAGGTGCTTATGTTTGAGAACGGAAAAGGTTTGGTGAAAATGTACGTCCCCAACGGGGCGGAAGTGTACTTGCCCTTCGAGCCGGGCAACGCTGCCCGGCTCTTGGCTTTGTACGAGCAGCAGGGCCTGTCCTCCGTTCCTCTCTCTGATTACGAGCGAGAGCGGCGGGATATGCATTCGTAGTGCGCTCCCACATCAACGGGGACGGCAGCGAGACCCCGGTGGTGGATGTGTACTTCCGCCACCGGAATGGGTGGGTGGATCGGTTACGTTCCATGCGCGTTTATTTGAACACAGGGCGCGACCGGGCTCATTTCGAGGCCACTTTTGGTGTATCCCTGGACACCCTGAATATCTACGATGGGGACACTCCCATCGAACGGGGGAAGCGGCCTCAGCAGGAGCGGTTTATCTACGAGCCGTCCCACCCCGTGTGGGCGGTGTGGCGGCTCAACCCTGCCAGCGAGTCGGACGAGCAGGCCCCGAAGCGTCTGTTCGTCCGTTGGGAGACGGCAGGCCGACAGCAATCCCGAAAACCTCAGCGCCCGGAGCCGCGCCCCCGGCAAGAGCCACAGGCCGAGGCGAAAGAAGCCCCTCAGCCCCAAGAGCAGGGCGGGGGCAACGGCGACGGCAAAAGGTACCACTTCGCCTCCGCCCCCATCGTGGCCGCTGTCAGTCGCGCCTGGGGTGGGTTGCCGCCGGCGAAGGTGGTGCCGGCGCTGTACGCCGCTTTTGAGGGCAAAGGTGAGGTGGAGTTGAGCGTCGCCGAGGCCCTGGCCTGGGCCAAGAAGAACCGGCCCCAGCCCCAAACCGCATAGCCTCTTGCAATCCCTGCCCCGCCCTCTGCCGGGTGACCAGAGGGCGGGGCATTTTTCTTGGAGGTGCCTATGACCAGAACACGCTCCGGGGCCGGGGACTTTTTCGAGGAGGTGAAAGATGAGCACAAACAAGAGACTGACACATTCTGACTTAGGAGGTGCTCATGCGCTACCAATATCAAGTTGTCCACCCGACCAGATTCCACGAGGTCGGGTGGATTGTTTTGAACGATGAGGCAATTGTTTTGCCCCTGGTCAATGTGCCGGGAACAGGTGCGGTTGTTCTGTTCGCCCCCGACAAGGGGGTAGTTGTGAAGGGGGAAAAGGGCACTTTCAGTGAGGTCGCCGATGGGTTGGAAGCGCTCCTTGAGCAGCGCAATACCCTCTCCCGCCTTGGCTTGAGCCTTGATCCGCAGTGGATTGCTCAGGTCAAAGCCGAACGAGCGGCATACTTCGCGGCCAAGAAGCGCCGCCATGACGAAAAAGCCGGGGTGTAGGCCCCGGCTTTTTTTGTTCAACCCCGTTGTGTAAAGTGTGTAACACATGCTATAATCCCCCTGGGAGGTGTCCTATGTCCTATCAACGGGTGCAGATTCTTCTCACGCCGGAGCAATACCGCCGGCTCAAACGCCTGGCCCACCGTCGTCGGCAAAGCCTCTCTGCCGTGGTACGTGAACTGCTTCAGCAAGGGCTGGACAATCTGCCCACCGCCGATCAGCCTCGTGAGGCCGACCTGACCTGGCTCGAACGAACCCACCAGACCGTACAGCGTATGCTGGAAGCGCGGGGAGGCAAGCCGCTCTCCGTGGATGCCGTGGAACTCATCCGCTCCATCCGGGAGGAACGTGCCGATGAACTGGCCCCCCACACCCCTGGTCATTGATGCCAACGTTTGTCTGTACACCCTGGCCCCTCTCCCGGAGCATGAGCAGGCCAAAAACCTGATGGCTTCGCTTCTGCGTTACGAACGTCCCTGGTATGCTCCCGGTCTCTGGCGGGTGGAAGTGCTTTCGGGGTTGCGCAAAATCGTAGCTGCCCATCTGATGACCAGGACCGAAATGGGTGAGGCCGTATCCCGCTTTTGGGAATGGCCCGTGCAAGTCCTGCCTGAAGACCGAGAGTTGTTGGAGCGTGCGTTGCGCTGGTCAGAGCGCATTGGACACCGCGTCATCTATGACAGCGTGTACCTGGCCCTGGCCGATGGGATGAACGCCGAATTGTGGACCGCCGACCGTCGTCTCTACCAACGCGCCCGCCGCGCAGGGGCCGACTTCGTTCGGCTTTTCCCTGACGATACCCCCTAACCTCAGCCATTCTGACCGGCCCCGCTCAGCCGAGAAGCGGGGATTTTTTGTTTTAAGCCCGCCGACGAAAGGAGCTTTTTTTGCTTTAAGCCCCCCTGGACTTCCCCCGCCATCTGCACTTTTCCGACATTGCCCTCTCGAAATTGCTATCATTCGAGCCAGGAGGTGGCCCGATGTCAAAACGACAGTTCATCTTGCGCCTGGACCCCAATGACCCTGCCGAAGCCCGCCTCATCCAACGCCTGGAATACGCCAGGCAGACCACATGGGGCGGGGTGCAGCGGGTGCTCAAAGAGGCCCTGTTGCAATACACCAAAGGCCCACAGGCCCCAGAAGAAGCGGTTTCCGAAGCCGGGGAAATCCCACCGGGCCTGCCTGAGCCTGAAGCGCCCCGCCACCTGCTGGACGCCATCCGGCAGGTCAATCCGGGCATCGCGCCTCACGCGGCCCAGGCCCTGGCCACCTCGGAGCCGCTGCGAAACATCCGCGCCCTGTATGCGGCTTTCTCCGCCTTCTCCCCGGACGTGCTCACGGAAATCGAGGCCCTCTTGTTGCGTGAGTTGATCTCGCGCATCGAAGCCCTCTTGCATGAGGCTGCCGACAAACGACAGCCCATCCGCCAAATTCTCAACCAGGAGTGACCGACATGAAGAAATGGCTTCCACCTCTCATTGCCCTGGTCGTTTTCGTGGTGTTGTTGCTTTTCTTCTTCGCCGTTTCTGCGGCCTCCAAGCCACCCCAGGTGACCGTGTTGGCCGCGGCCCACCCGCTGAAGCCGGGCGATGTGCTCACCGCCGCCGACCTGCAAACCGTGGATGTGTACGAAGACGCCCGCGCCACGGCTTACATCCCCGTCGAACGCCAGCAGGACCTGGTCGGCGAGGTGGTGCTTCAGCCCTTCGACACCGGCGAGCCGCTGACCAAACGGTGTACATCGGCCGTCCTTCCGTGCCCGAAAACCCGGCCATATCAAGCTACCAGCAGGGCTTCACCTTCGGCGAAACCCTGCCCACGGCGACACCGGCGTTCACCCCCACGCGTGTGGGGACAACGCGTTGCCCCGTCTGGGCGACTAATCTGTATCTTGGTTCACCCCCACGCGTGTGGGGACAACTGAGACGGCGGTACGCGAAAAAGCCGGGACCGACGGTTCATCCCCACGCGTGTGGGGACAACGGAAAAACCGCGCTTGTCCGCCTCGCGGTTCGCCGGTTCACCCCCACGCGTGTGGGGACAACTACCCCGCTCAATCCAGCGAAGATAAGCCTTACGGTTCACCCCCACGCGTGTGGGGACAACTGCGCCACCTAGTGGTGGCCAGTAGAAAGAGTACGGTTCACCCCCACGCGTGTGGGGACAACGATCAAATCTTTCCAAGCGTCTAAGCCGTACTGCGGTTCACCCCCACGCGTGTGGGGACAACCCTAAATCTGGGGGCCTTGCGCACTACACCCCCATATCTGGGGATTCGCACCCGGCTTTTGCCGGGCGTGGGCCTTCGGGCGGCGGCTGACCGTCGGCCGGAAGCGGGACGGCGATCAACTGGACACCCTCCCATTCTACCACCCGCCGCCGGGTGACGCCGTGCATGCGCAGGCGAAAGCGCTGCTCGGCGTTCGTGCTCCAGATTTGAATGACGCCACCGGTCCCCCGGGCATCAACAGCCTTCTCCCAAAGCCGGTCGCGCACGCGAGCGCTCACATGCCCCACAAACACACCTGGATGGGGCTCCAACAACCAGCGGGTCAATTCGCCCCGGAGACCCACGGGCACATTTTCCAGAATCATCACCAGCACGGCATTAACCTCCAGGCACCGGCACCTCCCCTTCGGGGCCCCACCAGGGGCCCGGAAGGGCGGGGTCGGCATCAAAATCCAGGTCAAAGGCCAGGGGGTCCCGTTCCAGGTCCAGCAGGCGGTCGATGTCCGGCAGGATGCGCTGGAGTAGTTTACTCTCCCGAAACCGTTCGCGGCAGCGTTGGCGCACGCGGCTTTCGACTTTCTCGGCGGATTCGGCCACGGTCTCGAAGGCTGCAGGAATGGTGATCTCGGTCTTGTAGAGGTCGGCGATGTCATATACGAAGGAGAGTTGTTTGCCGGTGTGGATGAAGCCCAGGGCAGGGGAGTAGCCCCCGGCCAGGATGGCGGCATGACAGAGGCCGTTGAGCAGGGCGTTGGCGGCCGAAAGGGCGCGGTTGATGGGGTCGCTGCGATACCAGTCGCTGCGATCATAGCGCCGGCCGTGCCAGGGCACGCCATATTTCTGGCTGGCGGTGCGGTAGGCCGATCGCACGCGGTTGCCCTCCCGCCCACGGATCTGTTCCAGGGTCCACGCCGGGTCGAGGGGCTCGCCAAAGCGCATGGCGTACATACGGCGCACCACCTGCAGGCGTTTGGCCGGGTGGGTGGCCAGTTCGGCCTGGCGCAGCAAGCGGTAGGCATGGCGAGTCTCGCCGATGCCCTGGGCGTAGAAGCGGGTGGCGTCTTCACCCACCCAAATCACGGTGCAGCCATGTTCGGCCAGGATGCGGATGGCCGCGTGGGTGATGCGGGTGCCGGGCCCCAGCATAAGCACAGCCAGGGCAGCGACCGGGATCATCACCCGGCCGTGGTCTTCGCGGATGTACTCGATGGCATGTTGGCGCCGCTGCACCACGGCGTGTTCAATATAGAGGTAACTGATGCTATCGCGCAGCCGGGGCAAATCGTGCAGATTGCGGGGCATGATCCACCTCCTGGGGAAGGGCCGAGGACGTGCTCGGCCCTTCCCCTTTTCGTCAGGCCGGAGCCAGGGAGAGCAGGCCGAACCCCACGCCCTTTCCGCTCCCAATGCCCCGCTGCACGGCCTGAAGCAGGGCCTCCGGGTCTTCCACCACCAGCAGGCCGTCGAAGCGCACGCCGTAGAAAGTCAGGCGGTGGCCCTGATCTTCACGACGCTGGAAGTCGATGAACTTACGCCCGCGGCTGATGCGCACCTCGATGAGCCGGGCGCCAGCCGCCTGGAGTTTACGATCCAGCCAGCAACGCTGATCCTCTTCCCGGTAGAGTTCCACCCGCTGGCCGTTTTTGCGGCCTTCGACTTTGATTTTCTTGGTGGGATTGGCAAACAGGCGGAAGGCCAGCCGCTGGCCCCGGCGGAAACGCAGATCCACAGCCTTGACCTGAGGGTTTTCCGGGATCCCGGGGGGCAGTTCCCATTCCGGGAGCAGGTACCGCCCCTGGTCGGCGTGTTCCAGAAAACCCCAGTCCGGCGAGGTCTGGGATTGCACCAACACCATGGGCTGGCCGGTGCGGGGGTGGATTTCCAGCCGGAAGAGCACCCGCTCGTTGGGGGGCACAGGCGTGGGAAAGGCCCGCAGCAGGGTTTTGTGCATCTGGTAGGGGCGGGCGATCTCGCTCTGCACCTGGCGGGAACGGGGGTTGAGGAACAAACGCGAGAGATACATCAGCATCCCTCCTGAGAATCGCCGGATGGCGGAGTGATGTAGGTCATGGTCACCCGGCGAGAGGCAAAGCGACGGTCGGCGAAAGAGAGGGGCTGGTCGGGCCGGACGATGGATCCACGGGGGTCTTCCAGTACCAGGCGCAACCGGGGGCCGCCGGGCCGCGAGGTGACGAGAGGGTAGGTCTGTAGAGCCTTTTCGAGAGGAATGTTTTCCTGCAAGCCGTCGGGCAGCCACACCGGGCAGCCGGGCACAAAGGCTTTGCGGCCCAGGTAGAGGGGCCAGACGGGAGCCCGCAGGGCCTGGTGGAGTTGGCGCAGCAGGGACAGATCCTCACTCTCTAACCCCACCAGGAAGGCCGCATCGGCCAGGTAGTAGCGGCGGGAGACGACGGTGTGCTTGGGATGCTTTGGGAAAGGAGCCCGCTTTCCGTCGGCCTTGATGACATCTAACGCCGTGTGAAAGTCCACCGCTACATGGCCTTCGCGATCCACCCGCACGCCCATGCGCAAGGCGGCCAGGTCGGCGATGGAGGCGTGGCGGGGGCGGCCCAGGGCCGCGGCCAGCAACCCCACCACCCCCGACTTGGACGGTTCGCGACCGGTATCGCGCACGGTAAAGCGGCTGGAAACGCCCCACGACTGCATCGGCCCCACCAGGCGCAAAAGCAAGGTGTGGGGCATGGTCACGCCTCCTTCGTCGTTGCCGTGGGCAGTTGCGCCAACACAGCCTGAATCCAAGTCTCCACATTGGGCTGCAGAGCCGTCTGCAGGTGGGTCAGCAGCCCATCGGGGTCCCGCACGCAGAAGGCGAAGGGATACACACCCTCAGCACCGTACACCTGCGTAAGGCGGCCCCAATAGGCATCCAGGGCCTGGATGGACGGTTCCATCAGGCCGCCTTCCCGGTTGGGGCGCACGGGTCGCTCGAAGGCGTTGGCCAGGGACCAGGCCATGCCGTCTTTCCGCACCACGGCCAAGGCAAAGTCGGGCGGGTTCTGGGCAGCAAAGGCGTTCTGCTTACCCGTGGGGATGGCCCGCAAGGCGGCCCGCAGGAAGCCCTCCACCGTGCGACAGGCCAGTTCGGTGTCGCCACCCAGGTTCTTAACCAGTTGCTCCCAATCGATGCGAGCGTAGCGGTAGTAGGTGGCGCTGTTGAAGGGCGTGACGCCCATCATGCCCGCGCCCGCCTCCTCGTCCGTGAGCAGATCGTCCACAGCGGTGAAGAAGTCGAAGTCCATGTCTACTCGGTGGGTGGAAATGGCATGGGCCACTTGGCAGGCAGCGTCCAGGTTGAGTTCAGGTTTGTCGGCCAACATACGGCCAAAGAGAGCAATATCGGGGGCGCTGGTGCGGCCTTTGGTCTTTTTAATCCATTCCGTTGCCAAAATCTCAAAGGGGCTTTTGGACTTACGCTTGCCTTTAGCGCTGTCTTTTTTCTTGTTCTTGTCTTCTGCCTCTTCAGCCGCTTTCAGGGCAGCATCCAAAGCCATGTCCCACTGACTGAGCAGCGTCTGGGCCATGCTGGCATATTCCTCGTCGCTCAGATAGAGCAGCACGCTTGTGCGATCGGCCTTGTCTTTGTCCATTTTTCCCGAGAAGGCCGCGGCAAAGGCGCGGGCCACGGTTTCGGCGTCCTCTTGCGGCTTGCCCGCGGCCACCAGTTTCTCGGCCAGGCGGCGGGTCATCCAGCGGGTGCGCACGGCAGGCGGCACCTTGGTGATTTCGGCAAAGATGGGCTCCAGACGAATGGCCCGCTTGATGGCCTGAGACGAGATACGGGCGCGGCGCACACCGCCGAATTCCGCGTCCTTGGGGTTGCCGGTATCGTCGCGGTTCAGGTTGGACGGGGCAAAGTTCTGGAGGAAGTGGACTTCCACAAACATGATCCTTTCTCCTTTCAAAGAGGGATTGAGATTACGCCTCAGAGGTTTCGGCGGCAGATTGCTCTGCCCAAAAGGCACGAGCCCAGTCGCGGCGAATGCGATCGCCGTGCTCTGGGTGTTCCCAATAGCGGAGGGCGTAGAAAAGGGCATCCCAGTTAATGGGCACCTCCTGCGCCTTGAGGAAACTCACCGTTTGGCGCAGATATTCGGGCAAATCGTCGGGGTGGGCCGAGAGCAAGGCCACGAAGCGACGCTCCACGGCCTCACGGTTACCCTGGTTGGCGGCGCGGGCCAGGTGGTCGCCCAGATTGCCCTGGTTGGTATGGCTGGGGTGCAGGGCGAACAAGGCAGCCAGGGTGTAGTAGGCGGCCTCTTCGTTGGGATGCACGTGGGCAGGCAGTTGGGGCACCACATAGGGGAACATTTCAGGCGCGGTACCCGGCGGACGGCCAAGGCCCCGACGCAAGGCCGCTAGAGCGGCCCGGTCGTCGGCCAGGGTCAGTAAGTACTGCACGAAAGAATGGACCTCGCGTTCCAAAGACATGCTCACCTCCTCTTAGACTTTTTCTTGGCTTTACACTTTTCTTCTTGCGGATGGAAGACGCAGAACAATGCACCAAGAAATTGCTGTTCTGCACGAGCCACGGCCTTCAACACGCGAGGGGTCTCGCCTAAAGACTCGGCCACACGAGCGAAGGCCTCACGGGCGGTACGGCGCACCGTCTCCCGCCAGGTTTCCAAGGCTGTCTCTCCTTGCTGAGGTAGCGCGGTCAACATCTCCCAGAAGGGCACCTCCAGCGCGGCCCAGTAGGCCCGCCGCCCGGCCCAATGGCCGGTAAGATTGTCTATATCCTTACGGTCAGGCTTGCGGCCTTCAGGGTCATCGCCCGTGGGCGCAAGGATGAGCGTGGCCAACCGATTCAAGGCCTTCCCCAACGCCCGGCTCGCAGTCTTCTCGGCCAATTCCAAGGCCTCTGCTAACCGTTGCACCAGGTTGGCGTCGGCTAGGTATTCGGCTGGCAGGGGGAAATGCTCTTCGCGGTAGAAGTCAATTTTGGCCTGATTGTTAGCCATCCCCAACGCCATGAAACGATAGCGAGCGTGGTGAGGTAAGACATCGGCGGCGACCAAGTCGGCCAACCAGGCTAGGGGTTTAGGCGGATGCTGTTCCCCGCCCCGCACCTGCAACAGAACGGCGCTGTCGCGCCACAGGGCGCGCCCCTCCTGGAAGCGGAGCACCAGACGGCCACGTTTTTCATCCTCACGATAGTGCTTGTACGGATCCCATACGCCGGGCTCCAGAAATAAACCTGGGGCCAGCGTCACCTGACGCACCATCCAACGGCCTTTCCCATCGGGTTCCGGGAGCAGGCGCACGGCCCGATTGGGCCAAGTGAGGTAGTCGGTGATGCCCAGCGGTATAGAACGGTCTGGTGCAAAGGGATCTTCAGCCTCCCAAAAAGGGCGATCTGCTTCGACGTTGCCAAAGCCCAAAGAAATGTGACGCGCTGGCAAGTAATTGAACATTAGCGTTTCAAAGAGGGTCTCTCCTTCTGCCAGGAAGACAATTCCCCGAGCCCAAGGCGCATCGGTGAACTTCTGCGGCAAGCCACTCAACCCGGCCAGCCCGAAGGTCAGCGCCACCAGCAAGGCCCGCGCAGCTTCATCTGGCGCCAGAGCCACATCCTGACCTTCGTGGTGATGATCAAAGAGAGTGGCATTGTTGCCGGAGGCCATGTGGGGAACCAGATTGATGACCGATTTGGGCCGGGCCCGCTCATCCGGCCATTGCAGAAAGGGCCGCTCAGGGTGGAAGAGGTCAAAGCGCTCGCTCCAGCGTTCCAGATAGGAGATCAGTGCGGCCTCTGGAAAGTGCCCTTGTTCCCAAAGATCTTCCCAGGCATCCGGAGTGAGCACCTCTAAAGCGCGGTAGAGCACGGCCAGCAGCAGGCGATACAGGGATGCGGTGACCAAGGGCGTTTCGCCACTCAGGCTGCGCAGTTGGTGGGCTTGCAGCAGCGCATCACGCAGCCCCAAGGCGTCCGCTATGCCGTCAGCGTGCAAGACGGGAATCCACGGTTCAGTCAGCAGGTCATAAGATGGTTGGGTCATGCTTCCTCCTTTCGGATGCGCAAACCAAACGCTTCATCTAAAGTGAGTCTCCAAGGGCCCACTTGGGCCTGCCCCTGCTCGAAGAGCACCGGTCTCACCCCCCGCAGCCCGGCTACTCTCTGCCAAGCAAGCGGTAGCGTAGGCAAATTCGGACTCCAAACCAAGCCACGATGTTGCACCTGAACGAGAAAGCGGCGTATCTCTCGGGATTCGGCACGGCTGGGACGCTCTTGTAAGTTCACCTCCAAGCCGCCGTTCGGTTCCAGGGTCAGGCGTCCATCGGGTTGGAGGTGCAGTGGCAACAGGGTCACATTGGGGGCGATAAGCCGCGTCAGGGCCTTTAGGTCGGGATGCTTGAGGGCCTCCTCGTCGTCGTCCAGAGCCTGCTGAGATGCATCGGTAATGGTGTCCTGGGACACATCAACAATCATGCGTATCCCAGCCTGGCTCGCGGCAGTCATGCGGTCGCGTTGCAAGTGCTCCCAGGCGCGCTGCAATCCATTCTCCAGGGAACGACGCAACACACCATCAAAGTCTTGAAGCAAAGCATCTCCTCCCTCTTGCCAGTTAGTGTACACAGCCTGGATAAGCCGGTCTGTATCCTTTGGCAAGTGCAAGGCTCGGCGTCCGTGCAGAGCCAGGTAAGTACGCCACAGGATGTAGGGCGCATAGATGTGGCCGTTAGCGCCGAATTCGAGATCTGCCAACATCCCACCTGGGTGCAACACCCACAGTTGAGGCGTTTCCAGACTCGTCGGGCGGTGCTCGCAGCGATGGCGGTGCAGCCGTCCGGCCCGTTGGATGAGCAAATCTATCGGAGCTAGTTCGCTCACCATGAGGTCAAAATCCAGATCCAGGCTCTGTTCCACTACCTGGGTGGCGACTAAAACAAAACGATGGGGGCGCTTCTCCGCTTCTTTGCCGAACAGCGCCATCACCTGCTTTTCTTTCTTCTCTCGCCAAGCGAAAGGCATGCGGGCGTGGAAAAGCAGGTGTTCGCCTGCGGGGAAACGTCGCCTCACGGCTTCATACACCTCCTGAGCGCGGTTCACCGTGTTGCAGATGACAACTGCGCAGCCTCCACCCTCCAACTGTTCGTCCAGCCAAGTGGCTAAGTCTTCAGGAGCGGTGGCGTCCAGCCACCCCAGCGCCACAATACGCTCTGACGGCGCGGGCAAGGCGTGAGTGTCAACCTCAACCCCGACGGGCGCTGCCACACTTTCGGCACCTCCCTTCATTCGAGGCGTGACCAAGGTGAGCCGTGGGTAGGGGACTTCCGGCATAGGCAAACCCTGGGCTCCCCAAGCACGGATCATTTTCTCCCGGGTGGCGCGGGGCAGGGTGGCCGAGAGCACAATGACCGAGGTGCCCACGGCCCGCAGCCAGGTGAGTAGGCGTAGGAAGAGATGCTCCATGTAAGTGTCGTAGGCGTGCACTTCGTCGAAGATGACCACCTTGTGCGCCAAGCCGAAAAGGCGCAGGTAGTGATGGCGGGCCTGCAACGCCCCCATAAGGGCTTGATCCACTGTGCCCACGCCGAACGAAGCGAGCAGCGCCCGCTTGCGGGGCAGGAACCATAAGGTAGCCGAGACGGCATCGTCGTCTCCTTCACCCATACCCCGCAATCGTGGGAGTACATCGTCGGCCCGGCTGTGGGCCAGCACCAAAGGCAGGTGTTGCTCAGGGTAACGCCGTTGCAGAAAACCTCGCAAGCGAGTGTACATGGCGTTGCTGGTGGCCTGGGTGGGCATGGCGATGTAGAGGCCCCGTCCACGCCGCTCTTGCAACCACGCATCGGCCAGGTAAAGGGCCAATTCGGTCTTGCCCTGTCCGGTCGGCGCTTCTACAATGAGCAGCGCCGGATGGCGTGCATCCTGAGCCAAACGGATGCCCTCGGCCTGGATGGCATTAGGCGAGAAGGGGAAGGCCTGCTCGAAAGGCAGAGGCTCTCCCTGAGCCCGCCAGGCATGGAGCCATCCTGTGGCCTTTAGAGCCTGTTGGGCTTGCTGGCGGGCGATGGGGAGATATTCCCCGGCGGCAAACACGCGGTCTTCATAGGGAAAGAAATCCTCCATGGACCCCAACCAGTCGGCCACGGTGATGAGCCCGGCCAACAGAGCCAGCACGCGGTTTTGCGCGGCGAGGTCGGAGGGCAGGCGAAGGCCTTGAGGCGGATGGAACACTTGCGCCAAGGCGTCCAACAGCGCACTACGGCTCTCGGCCCACGGGGGCTTCCGCCCCACATCGGCCAAGCGCTGGGCATCCAAAGCGGTGATTTGCTCTGAAGTCGGCCAAATACCGTGATGCGCACCGGCTACCCGGGCCAAACGGTGTGCCGCACGCTTATGCCAGCCCAGGTTTTCCTGCAGCCAGGTCCGCAACACCCAGGCGCTGACTACGCCGTGGGGCATGCCGTTCTCCGCGGCCTCGGGGAAGTCGTAGTCCAAAGCCCGCAAGGCTTCCCGCAGAGCAGCGACCTTTGTTTGGAAAGCGGGGCTGGCTTTGCCAATGTCATGGGCCGCGGCCAGGAAGACAAATGCACGGCGGGCCTCCTCTTCGCTCAAGTTGAGGTCGCGGGCCAATTGCGCCCGAGCCTCGGAGGTAAACGCGTGCTCCCACAGTCCCTCGGCGCAAGCGGCCACATCCAGCAAGTGATAGAGCAGGGGATGATAGGCGCTGCCGTCGCGGTGGGCCTTGGCCCACAGGTGCAGATGGGGCGGACGAGGGCGCGGGTCCGGGAAGTAAAGATGCATGAGACGGCGGGCCTCCTCACGCAACGCACGGGCCAGTTCGGGAGGGGCCAGGGCTTCCACGTCCGCGCCCCAGGAGCGGATCCAGGGGAGGATGTCCTGCAAATGGGCGATGTGGGCCCGCCAGCGCAGCCAGCCCTCGCGTTCGGGATCCTCTTCCAAAGTCTGCGAAGGGTGCCAGATGGTCTCCTGCACCCGCTCCCGCACCCGGGGGCTGAAGCGCAGCACCACCTCCACCGTCTCCTCGCCCAGCATGATATTCCAAGCGTGGCGCAGAGCATCCAGACCGGCGAAATCCGACGGAATGTCGTAAGGCTCAGCGGTGAGGGCGATCTCCTGAATGCGCTCCAGTTTGTAGGCCCGCAGGGCATTGGGGCGGCTGCTGTGGCCGATGAGGTAGATAGCCGAACCGATGAGGGAGGGCTCCAGTAAGTAAGTGGCGAAAGTGGTCTCAAAGGGCCGCCTCCAATTGAGAGGCTTGTAGAGCAAGCGCACTTTGCGGCGATAGATATAGCCGCGCACCACCTCGCGGAACAGGGAGCGCCGCCGGGTATCCTCCGGACGGCGGGCCAGGATGCGGGCAGCCTGGACGATACCTTCCCCCAAGCCGGCGTCGTTGCGCAGGGCGTTGGCCAGTTTGAGCAGGGCGCTCTCGGCTGGCTCGTTACGCCGGTCCATTTGTTTGCTCAGCAGACGAGCGCCCAGGTAGAGCGCGATGGCTTCTTCAGGGGTAAGGTCAACGGGGCGCAGGCGGGTTTCTTCCCAAGGCAGAGGGCGCCAAAGACGGCCCTCCTTGTACACCCGTCCCTCAAGTTCCAACTCACGCAGGTAGTTATTCACCGTACGGCGGGGTAGGTTGAGAGTGTCGGCGATCTCTCGTTCCAGAATCCCCCCAGGGGATCTGCGTACCAGACTCCATACGGCTTCCATGCGTTGGCGTTTGGTGGCTTCGTCCACTTTCCCCATAATATGGCTCCTCGGATGTTCGGAAAGGCTTCCTCGCTTTCCATTCTACAATCCAGTTGGAAAATTACCAAGGGGGATACGGCCAGCCTACCGTTTCCAGAACCAAAGGCGTCCTTCTTTGGTAGCCTTTCCCTGCCGGGCTAGTTCCCGAAGGTAATTGTTGGCCGTGCGTCGATGCCATCCCATTTCCTCGGCAATTTCGCTCTCTCGCAGGCCAAAAGGATGCCGTTGCAACAATCGATACACCTTTCGCAAACGCCATGCTTTTTCTCCCTTGGGCAACCGCGCCATAGGCCCTCTCCTGAAAAGGAGTTCTTCCTTCTCAGGATAAGCGCCTGTTGGCAAAAATTT
>DUEP01000022.1 GCA_011176535.1 Anaerolineae bacterium
AGAAGTCAGGGTAATGACCAGAAGAACAATTATGATTGGTCTCATTTTCTCTACCTCCTTTGAACCCATATTTTTAGCACGGACGGCCTAACGTTTATCCCGCTCCCTTGCAGCTATAGACCGACGCCAGGCGTGTTTTCGCTCCTACGGCGGGATTATGCTGCTCAGAAAGCGTGATAAAATGACAATACAGCGTCAAAAACAGACTCCGCGCGGCATAATACCCCAACACGCCGCCGCCCTCCCGCGCCTTTGCTTGCTTCCATTTGTAGCCCTTTCTCCTCAAAAGTCAACCGCCTTCCACGCTGTCCCAGGGCTTTTTTAAAGTTCTGATAATGTGGTATACAAAAAGGGCCTTCCTCGTGTCTTGCGAACTTTGAAGGTCAAGATGGCAGGAAAGAAAGGCAAGCGTTCCTTGTTGGAGCAATGGCGCATGATGCCCGACCCGCGGTCCCGTCATGGGAGGATATACCCTCGGTACGGCATGTTGGCGGTGCTCATTTTAGCCGCCATGCACGGCGAGAATTCGTTGTTAGGGATGTGGCCACGGGCGAAAGAGCGGAAGGAACGCCTGGTGAACTTCATGCCGTTGGGGTTGTGGGCGCGTCCGCATCTTCCCAGCCCGGGGAGCTTTTGGCGGGTGGCACAGAAACGGGATGCGGGGGTACTGGAGGGCGTGGTGCGGGCGTGGGTGCTGAGTTGGGAAGGCGAAGCCGCCATGCCTTAGATGGCAAAACGCTACGGGGGAGCCAATGCCGGCGCGGAGAGCAAGCCTTGCAAGTGCTCACCATGGCGGGGTAAGTCTTGCGCGGGGCGGTGGGGCAGCGGGAGGTTGCAGGAGGCGATGAGTTGGCCGCCGCTCTGGCCCCGCTGGAAGAGATGCCGTTAGCCGGGAAAGGGGTGAACGCCCATGCAGGCCTGCTGAAAGCCCCCCTGGTGCAAAAGGTGGTGGAAAAAGGGCCTACATCGGTTTGGTGAAGAACGATTAGCCGGGGTTGAAAGCCGCCCTGGAAGATCGGCCACCCTTTTCCCTGCCGGGGGGGCTGGCCGCCCGCCGGATTGGCAAAAAGGTGGTGAAAGGCCGTGGACGATGGGCGGAACGCCCTTTGTGGATCGCCCTGTGTGAAGAGGACATGCAGGCCTATCTGACGACAGCGTTTGGTTGGCCGCAGGCGCCATGGTGTGGCTGGATTGCCCGTCGGCGCCGGCCGTTGTGGCCCTCACGCTCTTGCGAGGCTGGATACCGGCTGCCTATCTTCCGGAGGCCCGTCGCAAAGTTGCCGCTCTGCCGGATGATGGTTTGCCCTTGCTCCCTGCCCCTTTAAAAAAACCGTATCCATGGGAAGGAGCGTGGCTCAGGGGCTTACCGTAGCGCTGGCCTGGGCGACCCGTTCGGGTTGATTGGGCATGCGCTGATAGTAGGACCAGAAGGCTTGGGATTCGGGCGTGTTGTAAGCGCCGGCGTTGGCCGCCCAGCGGTGGGCAATGGGCTGGTAGAGCAGTTCGACTTCCACGGTGAACGGGCCCGAGGCGTCGCCCAGGGCCACGGTGTAGGTGACCGTGTCGCTGCCGCTGATGAAGTTGGCGTCCTGCAGTGCCACGCCATGGGGCACCACTTCGTCCGGCACCGCCGTTTTGTCAAAACCTTTGGGCAGCAGACGGTTATCTTTGGCATAGGAGGCGGCGTTGAGCAGCACGGTGGTCACCTGGCCGTGGACGTCTTCCAGGATGGTCTCGTAGATTTGCACTTGATCCGGTTGGGTGATGTGGTCGTAGTGGGGTTCGTAGGCCTAGGGGTCGGCGTCGTTGTCGTTGCCATGGATGGCTCCTTCAGGGGTGTAGGCGCCGGATTCGAACGCCACCTGTCCAGCGGCGTCACGCACCGTGACATGCAGCCAGGCCCGCCGCGAGGGGTAGGCGGAGGGGAATTTGTGGCCGGTGAGGTTGGTCACAGTCACGCGGAAGGTTAAGTTGCCGTCCTTGGCCTGGGGTCCGGCGATGGTCAGGATGGCCGTCTGGGACTGCAAGAAAGCCTGAGTGCGGGCGATGGCCGCGGCGAAACCGGCCTCGCCGTCCATGGCCTGGAGGCCGCCGCCAAAGGCCTTGAGCAGGCGCAGCAGGTAGGTGTTGCCGCCGGTGAACTCGTGCCGTCGCACGGGTTGCCGGGCCACCGGTTGACCGATGGCGGTCAGCACCACGCTGCCCTGGGCTTCGGGCATGTGACAGTCCTGGCATGAAGTGTTTGGGGCGAAAGCGGAATAGCGCCATTCGGTGTACGGGGTTTGTTCGGGGAAAACGTCCTCGCTCAACGCGCCGTCGGCGGTGACATAGTGGGTGTACAGGTTGTGGCAAACTGCGCAGACTTCCGAGGTGCCCAGGTGGTCGCTTTGGCGGGGCACGAAACCGCTTTCGTTGGGCATCCGCATCTGCCCGGCGCGGGTGGGCGCGAAGGAGCCAAAGACCACCCGCTGGCCGGGCGGGGTGGTGAAGTCCAGGGGCAGGTCGCCGCTGAAGCGTTGGCCCAGGCCCTCCGGCTGAATCTGGTGGCAGACGGTGCAGGAGACCCCTTCCAGGGCTAGCCGGTTCCATGGGTGAGAAGGGGAAAGGTAGCCATCGGGGCCGAAGATTTGGGCACCCTTGCCCTGACCCACATCGGCGAAGTGGGCCATGGGCATGTGGCAGGTGCTGCATTTTTGCTCGATGGCCGCGCGGTATTCGGGGTGGTTTTGGATTTCGTTGCTCACTGCGGCCTGGTAGTAGGGGTCCACGGCAGCGTTGGCCATGGGCGAGGCGCGCCAGAGGGTGGCCTGGTTGACCTCGGCGCCGCTCTGGTCGCGCAGGCCCACATGGCAGCGCACGCACTTGCCCGAGGCCGCGAAGTAGCTGTTGGCGTCCTTGGAGAGCGGTGCCTGCACGGCCGGCGCGAAGGGGGGCGTGGTGGGGGCGGTTGAGGCGCCAGGGGTGGCCGTGGCAGCAGGCGGCACCAGCGTGGCGGTGGGACCTTGCACCGGCCCGGCTTCGACCGCCGCGGTCGAAGTGGGCACAGGCGTCGGAGATGGGGTGGCCGTCTGACACGCACTGAGGATAAGGACCAGGATGAGCCATCCCAAGAACACTCGTGGTTTGGTCATGGAGCACCTCCTTATGTATATCTCCCCGTGATGTGAGCGCTCTGGGCCCACCATGGGCGCGCGCTTTGGCTTTCCTGGGGAGGAAAGAGTGGCTTGATATGCGTTACGGCCTACTTCACTTTACAGTGTAGCCTGTTCGAGTGAAATTAGGAAGTGTCTTGGTCATGGGCGAGAGGAAAGCGGACCCTTACCCAAAACCAAAACGCCCCTGGAGCCAGAGCCAGGGGCGCGGGGAAGCGGGAGAAAGCGCAGGGTTTAGCGGGGCGAGTTGGTGGGGAGATGCTGAGGCGTCGCCTTCCGCTTGCGGTTGAAGGTCCAGGCCAATAGGCGTAAAAAGGTTTGGAAGAGCCAGTGGAAGGGGCGAAAGACCCAGTTGATGCCTGTGTTCAGGTAGAAGAAAGCGCGGGCGATCCAGGCCAGCGGTCGGGAGAGCAGGCGTTGGAGCCAGGGGGTGTGGGCGTAGAGAAGGGCCAGGAGGATGGTGGCTAGGTTGATGGCGAAGCGGGTCAGTTCGTGGAATTCGATGTGGGCGAATTCGGAGAGCAGGAACTCAATGCCGATGTTGAGCACCAGGAGGTAGGCGGCTGTGGCCAGGATGGGTTCCTTCTCGATGAGATGGGTGAACAGCCCGGCGGCGAAGCGCATGGTGAGGATTCCCAGGGCCACTCCGATTATCACCACGACCAGATGGCGGGAGAGGGCGATGGCGGCCACCACATTGTCCAGGCTGAAGGCCAGGTCCATGATCTCCACCATGAGCACGGTGGTCCAAAAGCCGCGCACCTTGTGGGCCAGGGCAGCCGTTTTTTCTTCTTGTTCGGCGGTGTGGAAGGCCCCCAGATGTTCGATGGCGATTTTGATCAGGTAGATGGCCCCCACAAATTGAAGCCAGGGGTTGCGAATGACGAAGCTGGCCATGACCAGCATCAGGACCCGGCCCAGGTAAGCGCCCAGCAACCCCACCCGAAGGGCCGCCGTGCGTTGAGGGCCCAGGAAGGGGTCGAGCACCCGGCCCAGGGGGCGCAAGACGCGCGGCCAGGGCACGGGCTGATGCTCTGGCAGGGGGGCCACCATCGCGCCGAGCACGGCCGCGTTGTCAAACGAAAGGATGCCCTCCAGAAAGATGAGTTGGAGGATGATGGTCAGGAAACCCAAATCCAACGGGGGCAGAGACATCGGTTACACTCCGGAGAAAACTGAAGTAACAAAAGCCCCCCAACGCGCCTAGGCGTTGGTTTGGGGCCTTTACATCATACCACAGGTTGGAAGCAGGCGGTTAGCCGGGGAAAGGCTTTTTCCTCCGTGGCCTCGGCGTCGGCTTTCACATCCCGGCCCTGGGGCGGCCTGTGGAGGAAGTCTTTGTAGAATTCGTGCTGGATGATGAGGTTCATGATCTCGTTGGTACCGGTCCAGATGGAGAGCAGGCGCACATCGCACAGCAGGCGTTCCACGGGGAAGATATTCGTGTAGTCGACACCGCCCAGGACCTGCATGGCGAGGTTGACCACCTCCCAGGCGGCCTCTCCGGCCAGGCGGTTCAGCCCGCGGGCGGCGTCCAGCAAGGTGAGGCTTTCGGCGATTTTGAAACTCACCGCCTGGAAGCGGCGAATTTTCTGCCCGAAGGCGTAGCGCTGGTCGGCGTATTTGGCCGCGATCTCCAGGGCCGCGCTCGATGAGGAAGGCGGTCATGGCCCGCTTGGGGTCTTCGATGCCCTCGACTTTGCCATAAATGAGGAACAGGTCGGCCCCCTCGGCCCTGGCGACGAAACGCTTTTGTCCGCTGACATAGAACACATCGCCTTCGCGGCGGGCTTTGGTCGTCGTGCCGAAGAAGTCCGACCCACCGCGCGGTTCCGTCAGCCCTTCGGCCACGGCGAGTTTGCCTGCAGTATGGGTTTGAGGTAGCGTCCCTTTTGCTCCTCGGTGCCGAAGGTGTGGATGGCCTCGCCCACGATGGGCACCAAGGAGTACAGGCAGGCCGGGGCGCTGCCCAGGACGCCCACCTCCTCCAGGGCGATGAGTTCGGATGTTCACGGCCGCCCCAGCGCGGGTCGAAGCGCAGGCCCAGCAGCCCACGCCTCCCCGCTTCTTCCAGAAACTCGTGCGGGTAGGCCACTTGGTCGGCGTCCATATCCAGCAGCAACCGGCGGGGCGGGCTATGTGGAGGTGCCAGCGTTGCGCGAGGCCGGTTTCGTGGTGGCCGCGGTGAACGATCGCCTGGCGCCCCAGGCGCATTTCCCGGCCATGATTGAGGATGTGAAATGTGCTGCCGTGCGTTTTCTGCGCGCGCACGCGGCCGGGTACCATCTCGACGCCGCCCATATCGGCGTCTGGGGTGGCAGCGCCGGGGGGTACCTGGCGGCACTTTTGGGCACCAGTGACGTCTCGGCCGGCTGGGATGTGGGGCCTTATCTCGAACAGCCCAGCTGGGTGCAGGCGGTGGTGGTCATGTTCGGCCCGGCCGATTTGCCCGCCTTGTTTGCGCACTCGACCCGCCCTCAGGGGCAGCGGCGCTTGTTGTTGGTGTTCGATGCGGCTTCTCCGGAGGGCCCGGTGTGGGTCGTGGCCAGCCCGGTGACTTATATCACCCCAGGCGACCCACCGTTTCTCATCTTGCAGGGAGACCAGGATAAGGTGGTTCCCCCGGAGCAGGCGCGCAGGCTTTACGAGCGCCTGCAACAGGCGGGTGTGGCGGCCCAGTTGGTCCAGTTGCTTCTGGAAGTCTAGGGTGTAGAGATTGATGTTCACCGCGCCCTGAATATGACCAGCCTGAAACTCCCGGGGTGTCTGCACGTCCAGTTGGGGTTGTTAGCCCTGCTTTGCAGCAGGGCGTAGGCGTCGTTGGGCGCCAGTTGCTTGATCTCCACGGCCGTCCTGGTTGTGCCGCAGGCGGCCAGGAACACGAGGGCCAGGCCCCCCACCACCAGGGCATTCGTCGGAACACGCGCGTCATCATGCGCCTTCTTGGTTGGGTTGGTGGTCCGCTATGGGGGTCTTGGGCAAGGATGCGACGGATGCTGTCATACGGAGGCATCAGGGCGTTGATTGCGGCGAGGGTTTCGCTTTTGCTTCCAGTACGCACACATAATAACTCGGGAAGGGGTAACTCCTGGGCATCACGGGCTGGATTTTGAGCCGGTAGCGGGTGCCCGGGGTGAGGTCCATGCCTTCGGGCACGGCCACCACTAAGTAGAAAGGCCCGGAGCGGGATTGATCGGGCATATAGAGCATGGCCGGCAGGGGATCTCTGATCCAGGCGTCGTCCAGCGTCAGGGGTTTTGGCGGTGGGAGGGGGGCCCGGCCGTAGATCCCTATCTCCACGCCGGGAATGTAGTGCCAGGCCTCGTCCAGGTGGAAGGCGTTGGGTGGCATGCCCCAGTATCGCTTGCGTTCGCGTTGCAGATAGTCCAATGCTCGCCAGTACATGGCGCGCTGGGTTTTGTCCGCGTTCTTCAGCCAGCCTTCATAGCGAGCGATTTCCAGGTCCAGGGCTCGTTGCACACCCTGCAGGCAGAGGCGCTGGATGGGGTCGCTTTCGGAGGCGGTAGGTGAGGGGCCGGGGGAGGATGCCGCTGGCCCGCAGGCGCTGAGCAGCATCGCGAAGGCCAAAAGGGTAAACAGGGGGGCCTTGGAGAAAATCATCCGACACCTCGGAGGGTGGGCTCAAAGTAAGTATACCTTGTTTTGGCAGCGCCGGTACAGTTTTGCCGGAAAGCCGGTGCCCGCCCGGCTATGGTCTGGTGTGAGATCAACCCGCGGCGATGGGGCCATCGCCTGGGATTCTGATGGTATCATCAGGCCTATGCAAGCGCCAGCGACTTCCCCCATCTCTTTGCGCCGGCTGATGCGCACCTGGTGCCCCTGGCCGCTTCGTGATTGCTTGTGTCCGTGGCACTGCCGCTCCTGAGCGCCGTGATCGCTCGGCTGCCCGATCCCAAAGTGCATCTAGCGGCTTACGGGGGCGTGGTTTTCCCCCTGGCGCTGATCATCGAGGCGCCCATCATCAAAAGTAACGCCCCACCCCGTGGGGTCCACACCGCCGGACCTTGGGGTGGGGCGCCGTTTTCCGGGGGAAGTGCCCCCTCGAGAAGGGATCTGTGCCCTTATTTCCGGGGGGCGACGGGCAGGGTAAAAAGAAAGGTGCTCCCCTGGCCGGGGCCGGGGCTGTGGGCTTCGATGCGTCCGCCGTGGGCCTCGACCAGCAGGCGGGCGATGGTCAGCCCGATGCCGCTGCCGCCGCGTTGACGGGAGCGGGACTTGTCCACCCGGTAGAAGCGGCGAAAGAGGTGGGGCAGATGCTCGGGGGAGATGCCCTCGCCGGTGTCCTGCACCTCGAAGCGCACGAAGCCTTTTTCGCCCCCGGTTGCCTGTGGTGGGATGACGCGCACGGTCACCCGACGACCGCCCGGGGGCGTGTGGCGCAGGGCGTTGTCCAGCAGGTTGCTCAGCACCTGGATGGCCCGTTCGGGGTCGGCCCACACCGCAGGGGCCTCAGAAGGTACTTCAGTCTCCAGGGCGACGCCTTTGTTGGTGTAGGCCGGGGCGAAACGCTGCACCACTTCGTCCACCAGTTGCCTGGGGGAGACCGGCTGGCGATTCAGGGTGTAGGCGCCAGCCTCTAAGCGGCTCAATTCGTGCAGATCGTCCACCAACCGTTGCAGGCGTTTCGTTTCGCGCACGATTTGCTGGTAGATTTCCGGTTCCGGGGGAAAGACGCCGTCTTGCAGCCCTTCGGCGTAGGCCAGGATGGAGGCCAGGGGGGTGCGCATTTCGTGCGAGATGTCGGCCAGCCACTGCCGGCGGGCCTCTTCGGTGCGGGCCAGGCGCTCAGCCATGCGGTTGAAGTTCAGGGCCAGTTCGCCCAACTCGTCGGTGCCCTCGGCTGCCTCGGGGGGGACGGCCACCCGCTCTTCGTAATGGCCCTCGGCGATGCGGCGGCTGACCTGGGACATGGCCTGGATGGGCGCCACGATGCGGCGGCTGATGAACCAACTGACAAGCACCGCGGCCGCGCCGGAGACCAGCAGCGCCACCACCATGGCTTCGGTCAGGGCGGCGTGGAAGTTGTGGAAGAGGTCGGCGGTGAGGTCCACGCCGTCCGTCCTGGTGTAAGGGCCGCGGCCCATCATCATCCCCTGCATCATCCTTTGCATCAGGTGGCCCATGGCGGCCAGGTGCCGTTCGAAGGCCTTGGGCGCCACCGATTCCCCGGCGATGAGCAGAGTGATAGCGCCCGCGGCGATCACCAGCAGATGAGCGAAGAACAGTTTGGCGGCCAGGCGCTGCCGCCACCATTGGAGAAGTTTGTTCATGTGGGCAGTTCTCCGTCGAAGCGGTAGCCTACGCCGCGCACGGTGGCGATCCACTGGCCCAGGGGGCCCAACTTGCGCCGCAGGTTGCCGATGTGGACATCCACCACCCGATCGTCGCCGTAGTAGGCCCCCCAGACCCGTTCCAGCAGTTGCTCGCGGCTGAGCACCATCCCGTTGTGCTCGGCCAGGGCCTGCAGCAGGTCGAATTCCCGGGGGGTGAGGTGGATTTCCTCGTCTTTCAGCCACACCTGCCGGGCGGCCGTGTTGATGCGCAGGTCACGGAAGAGCAGCACCTGACGCTCGGTGCCGCTTTTGCCCAGCCGCCGCAGGGCGGCTTTGATGCGGGCCACCAGTTCGCGGGGGCTGAAGGGTTTGGTGACATAATCATCGGCGCCCAAGGTGAGGCCCACCACCCGGTCGGTTTCCTCAATGCGGGCCGTGAGCAGGATGATGTACACATCCGAACCGCGGCGGCGCAGTTCGGTCATCACTTCCAGCCCGTCTATGCCGGGGAGCATGATGTCCAGCACGATGATGTCCGGACGAAAGGCCTGGGCCGCTTTCAGCGCGCCGGGGCCATCTTCGGCGGTGTACACGGTAAACCCCTCGCGCTCCAGGTAGGCTTTCACGGCCCGAACAATGGAAGGTTCATCGTCCACCACCAGAATTTTGGCCTTTTCCATGCCCTTTTCTCCTCGCCCGCTGCGTTGAGCGGCGCGATGCACCGCGGGAAGGTTGATTTCATTGTACCATCTGGCCGCCGGGCTCTGCAGGAAGGGGCCTGGGTCCGCGGGCATCTTTAACGAATCTTCATCAAACCTTGGGAGGCTCTTGACTTCCAGCGATTATCCTTAGGGTGCAAACAAAAACAAACCAGACTTTCCTTTAGGAGGCATAGGATGATGTGGGACGGTTGTTGTGGAGGTTGGGGGGGCTGGGGCAGTTGGGGTTGGATCGGCATGCTGATCAACCTGGCCCTGATTCTGGTGGTCGGCGGCGGCTTGATCGCCCTGACCGTGTGGGCGATGCGTCGCTTCTTCTTCAGTGGCCGTTCCTGGACGGCAGGTCCTGGCCCTGTGGAAGGCCCCGTGGATGACCCCAAGGCCATTCTCAAGGCCCGCTACGCCCGTGGCGAAATCACGCGCGAGCAGTACCTGCAGATGCTGCGTGACCTGGAAGGTCGGGAGGTGACCTCATGATGATCTTTGGGTTTGTGTTCTGGATTGTGTTGTTGGCCATCGGGCTGATCGCCCTGAAAGGGTTTCAGGTGACCCTGCCGATGTTATCGCGGCAGGATGCTTCGCCTGAAGAGTTCCTCAAAGCCCGTTACTCCCGCGGGGAAATCACCCGCGAAGAGTTCGAGCAGATGCGACGCGAGCTGCGACAGGTATAGCCTGTTTCCGCCGCCGGGCGGAATCTCCTCCTTGGCTCCTCTGCGCGGCCTGCATGGGCTGCGCAGCGAACGTTTTTGGCGCACCCCGCACGGTTGGTTGCCCTTGCGGTACCGGGAGAGCGCTGCTGGGGCGTTCCTTTTGGTCAGAGGAGGCCTGGGTCCCTGCCATGGGCGAAATTAAGGTATAGGCGAAATGGGAGCCAAAACAACAAAGGCCTGACGGCGCTTGTCAGGCCTTGAGCGTTAGCCGGGGCAGGGTTCAGTAGGAGTAATGCAGGGCGTCCACAGGGCAGCGGGTAAGGCATAACCCGCATTCGTAGCACAGGTCTTCGTAGATGGCGATCTTGCGGTTTTCGTCCAGATAGAGCGCGTGATAAAAACAACTGAACACGCAGAAGTTGCAGCCCGTGCATTTGTCGGGGAGCAGGATAGGGGGCTCGGTCATCTTGGGTGCCGTTTGTTTCAGGGTGAGGCCTTGAATCTCCTGCACCGAGGCGTAGCCGTGGCTGTCGAGCCATTTGTTCAGTTCGCGGGCGATTTTGGCGAACACCTGAGGCCCGCGGGTGATGGCCGCCGTGCAGATACCCACGGCGGTGGCCCCGGCCATGAGGTACTCCACCACATCGGTGCCCCGGCTGATGCCGCCCACGCCGATAATGGGCACATCGGCCACCTGGGCGATGTCGTACACTATGCGCAGGGCGATGGGTTTGAGGGCCGGGCCGCTCAGCCAGCCGTACCCTTTGCCGCCCATCAGGGGGCGACCGCCGCGCTCGATGTCGATGCCCAGGGCTGGGCCGAAGGAGTTGGTCGCCACGATGCCGTCCACCCCGGCCTCCTGCGCGGCGATGGCCGCCGGCTGGGGCTCGCGGAAGGGGCTCATCTTCACCAGCACCGGCACATCCAGCGCTGCCTTGGCCGCGCGGATGGCGTCTTGCATGGGCTTAGGGTCGTCTTCGATGTAATGGGTGCTCAGTTCCACGGCGTCGGCAAAGGGTTTGACCTTAGGCGCCAGTTCGGCGATTTCTTCGGCGGTGTAGCCCATGCTGATGATCACGGGAACACCAGCTTCGTCGGCCCTCTCGCGGATTTTGGGGAATTCGTACTGGAACCAGTGTTCGGGCGAGAGTTCGGACCAGAGTTCGGTGTTCAGGAAGTAGGTTTTCAGGTCGGCCATGTTGGGGGTGGGCACGGGCGCGGCCGTGGTGGAGATGGTCTTGGTGACCACGGCGCCCACGCCGGCGTCGATGCAGGCCTTGACGGAGATGGCGTCGCGCACCGGGGGCCCGGCGGCGGGCATGAGAGGGTTTTTCAGCGACCAGCCAAGCAATCGAGTGGTCAAATCGGCCATGGGGTCCTCCTAAGCGACGGAACGGATGGAACTTTCATTTTAACCCAGAATGGCGAAAAAGGGGGCGGGGAGAGGTGGGCTTGCGCGAGAAGGAAAGATGCCTCTGATGCGCCACTGGCGGCAAGGACCACGATGGGGTGGGGCTCCGCTATACCCGGGAAATTCCAGAAGCGCAAGCGGGGCGGGGCGTCAACGCGGCTTTTCGTTTAGTCGTCGGCGCAGGCGGTAGAGTTCCCACCCTTCCAGCAGGACGAGCAGGGCGAGCAGTGAGGCGGCCAGGGCCAGCCAGCGGTTGCGGTCAGGGCCGGCCTGGGGCATGGGAAGGGGAGCGATGGGGGATGGTTCGGGGACCGTGAACAGAGCGTGGGTGGTGAACTCCAATTTGTCGTTGTGGCGCAGATGCAGGGAAACTCGGTAAGTTCCTGGGGAGAGAGGAGGGGCGAGCGGAACGGCCAGGGTGACCGTGGCTCCTGGGAGTAGGTAGTCCAGTTGGATGGCGCGTGCACGCTGGCGCTGTCCGGCTTTGTCGAAGATGAGGAGTTGGCCCTCCCCCTTGACGCCGTAATAGCCTGGGTTGTACAGACGCACTTGGAGGGTTTGCTGCCCTTCGGGGGAAACCCGGAGGGCCAGGCCGACCAACCGAAGGTGGAAGGCCAGGGGCGCCTGAGCTGAAACCACGCGAATGCGCACGGCCACGGCCACGCGGCGAATCAGGGTGACGGTGAAGGGCCGTTGCTCAGAGGAGGGGGGTGCTTCCGGTTGGGCGATCAGGCCGGCCATGGATTCGCCGCGGGCATTGGCGGGGACCTGGAGGCGAAAGGCGACCGCTTGGGCACTGTGGGGCTGCAGGGTGATCCGGTCCTGGCTCAGCGTGATCCAGCGACCCGGCCCTTGGGGCGATTGCTCTCGTGGGGGGAAGGTCACCCCGCCGTTGGAGGCTGTCTGGCCGTCAGCAGGATAGAGGATCAGGGTGAGGGGGTGATCGGTGAGGTTGGTGAGCACCACGGCATCGTGAATGATCGCCCCGGGCGGAACCTGATAGTCGAAGAAGGGCCGCGGGGCGTTGTCTCCCCGCTGGGGGATGGGCTGGATGAGGAACCCTGGCCCCGGACCGGCGGCCCAGAGGCCGAGCAGGATGAGGGGTAACCAAAGCCGAATTTTTCCCTTGCTCATGGCCCCGCGGTCATGGTCACGGTGACGGTGGTTTGATAGTGTCCTGCGGCCGTGCCGGCGGGGATGGTGAGGAAGAAGTGAGGAGTGAAGTCGTAGATGCCCTGCCCGCGACCGTTGCTGGCCGAAAGCAGGGTGATGCCGTTGGGGTTGAGGGGGGTGGCGTTGGCGACCTGACTGGTGGGCGCGCTGCTGCCGCTGAGGGTGGTGATATCGGCGGCGGACATCTGGACGGTGAAGTTCGCCGCCGGGATTTGGTGCCCCTGGCCGTCGGTGAAGTCAGTGGCCGCTAAGGTGATGTGCCAGTCCAGGTCCAGTCCGGTGAGGTTGGCCGCCGTCCAGGTCTGATCGATCGCCTGGACGGTGACATCCACCCCTATCTGGATGGTGGGCGGGAAGAGGATGTCCCGCGGGCGAACCACCAACCCCTGGGCGCTGAGAAGTTGGACCACAGCGCGAGCCTGCTCAGGGGTGAAGAGGGCCACGATGCCGGCGGCGCTTTGCCCGCCCGAGGTGGCCTGGGGAGCGCCCAGGGCCACCCAACCAGCGTCCAGGGCCAGGGCTGTGCCCACGGCATCGCCGGTGGTGGCGTTAGCGGGGGCAAGGCGGGCTTGGGGGTTCCAGTTTGGGCCGTCGGCGGTGAAGATATAAGCCGTGCCAGCGTCGGCCTGAGGCGCCCCGATCACAGCCAGATCGGTATCCATAGCCACGGCCTGCCCAAAGGCGGCGCCGACAATGGCGTCTGGGGGTTCCAGGCGGGCGGTGAGTGACCACTGTTGGCTGGCGAGGGTGTAAATATACACGGTGCCGCTATCGGTTGCGCCGCCGCTGTCGGCTCTCGGTGCGCCGACGGCCAGGGTGCCGTTGGCCAGGGCGACGCTGGTGCCGAAGCCGTCGTTGGCGGCCGCATCGTCGGGCGTCAGGGCCGCTTCTTGGAGCCAGGTGTTGCCCTGGCGGAGGAAGATGTATACCCGACCGTCGTCGGTGGCGTTGGCGTTGGCTTCTGGGGCGCCGGCGGCCACGCGGTCGCCGTAAAGGGCGACGGCGGAGCCTAAATGGTCGCCGCTGCCGCCGTCCGCCGCGGTGAGGGTGGCCTGGTGGCTCCAGGTGCCGTCGTTACCCTGGCTGAAAATCATCACGGCTCCGGCGTTGGAGGCTCGTTGATCCGCCATGGGAACCCCTATGGCCAGGGTATGGGCTTTGAGGGCTACGGCACTGCCAAAAGCGTCGTTTTCAGCGGGAGCAGGGGCGGTGAGTTTTTGGCTGAACTGCCAGGCGTTGTTGGCGAAGGTGAAAAGATAAACGGCCCCGGCGTTGGGGGTTGTGTCAATGTCGGCGTTGGGCGCGCCTACGGCCAAAATACCCTCGGAGAGCGCGAGGGTCTTACCGAAGTGATCGTTTGTTGCCCCGTCGTCAGCGGTGAGGGTGGCCGCGTGTTCCCAGGTCAGCCCGACGCGGTGGAAAAGATACACGGCCCCCGTTCCGTTGTTCGCGTTGGGCTCGCCCACGGCCAGCCAGTCGCCGCTCAGGGCCACGGCCAGGCCGAAGGCGGCGTCGGTGGCGGGGTTTGGCGAGCCCAGGCGGGCCGCCTCGGTATACGCCAGCGCCGCCCAGGCGGACACCAGCGGTGCCAGCGCCCAGGCGGCCACAAGGCTCAGGGCGAACAGAACGAACCACCGTCGGTTGCGCATGGTTTTTCCTCTCCTGAACCGTCTCATGCGCAACCGCATTGCCATGGGAACAAAAAAGACTTCTACCTGCGCTTGAGCAAGCCCAGCAGAAGTCTCCGGCTCGTTGTTGCCTTCATTGTGTCCTTCCCCAGAAGGCAATGGCGGTTGCTACAGGAACACCTTGGTTTTGCTGATGTTATTATAGAGGAGTTTTGGGGATTGTCAAGAGGGGCGGTGCGGATGACGGGGCTTTTTATTGATGTTTGCACTTTGAAAAGAACGGCGAGTAACCCAGATCCGTCC
>DUEP01000023.1 GCA_011176535.1 Anaerolineae bacterium
GTGGTTGTGGCGGTGAGGCGCAAGGCCGCGCGGGGGGCGACGGGGCGGAGAGGCGTAGGGGCCAGCCCGGCCCAGGTGCAGGCGGCCAGCCAGACGGTCACAGGGACCAGCCATCCAAGGCGCAAGAGACGTCGCATGGGCCTAAGGCGCGGGTGAGGCGGTGAAGGTCGGCGTCGGGGTGGCGCTGAAGGTCGGCGTGGGGGTGGGCGTGGGGCTGGGCGTCGCCGTCGCTGTGGCGGTGAAGGTCGCCGTCGCTGTGGCGGTGAAGGTCGGCGTGGGTGTGGCGGTGAAGGTCGCCGTGGGGAGCGGCGTGGTGGGCGTGGCCGTGGGGGAGGGCACGGTAGGCGTGGCGGTCGGCGAAGGGCCGGGGGTGGGCGTGATGCTGGGGGTGGGCGTGCGGCTGGGCGTCGCCGTCGCTGTGGCGGTAGGCGTGGGCGAGGGCGTCCAGTCGAACGGCGTGTTCGTGGCCGCCACCGGGGGAACGAACAGCCGTTGCCCGGCAAAGATCAGGGTGCCGCTCAAGCAGTTGGCCCATTGCAACTGGGCCACGCTGACGCCGTAGGCCAGACTCAGCCGAAAGAGGTTCTCCCCACGCTGGACCACATGGACGATCCAGGTGGGGGGCGGCCCGCAACGGCGCACCACAGCGGTGGGCGTGGGCAGGGGGGGGGGGACATAGACCAGGCTACCCGGGGGGAGGGTGTCGCCGAAGAGACAATTGGCCTTGCGCAGCAACTCGACGGTGGTGCGAAAGCGTTGGGCCAGCGAGGCCAGGCTCTCGCCGGGGCCGACGCTCACCGGCACCCAGCCGATCGGCGGCAGGCAAGGGGTGGGGGTGGGAAGAAGGACGCCCGTGGCGCTCAGGGTGGACGTGGCGAGGCTCAGGGTGGGCGTGGGCTGGCCGGGCTGGATGACCACCGGGGTGAAGAAGGTCACCGGGCGAGGGGCAAAAAAGGTGGGGGTCGGCGAGGTAGGAGGCAGCCACACCTCGGAAGTGGCCGCAGCCGCCAGCGCCAGGCCCACCACCAGAAGAATACCCAGCGCCAGCCCCAGTTGCGCCATCAGGGCGGTCGCGGTTTTCACCCTTCCGCCTCCTCGTCCCCACGGCCCTGGGCGGGCTCCGACGCCGGGGATTCTTTTGCATAGGGCGCGGCCTGCTCTGCCGGGGTTTCCTCAGGCGCAGGGGCGGATTCCGGCTCCAGGGGCAACAACACTTCAAAAGTGGCCCCTTCACCGAGCCGGCTTTCCACCCAGACGCGCCCGCCCAGGGCCTCCACCAGGGTCTTCACCAGGGGAAGCCCCACGCCGTTGTCGCCCAGGCCTTCGATGGTGCGGTAACCGGTGCGGTAGATGCGGGAAAACACCCGCGGCAGATCCTCCTCGGCGATGCCCGGGCCGGAATCCTGCACCGCCAGTTGGATGAAGCGCCCTTCCGGCAGGAAACGCTCTTCAACGCGCAGGAAGATATCACCCTCCTCGGGGGAAGCCAGGGCGGCGTTGTGCAGCAGGTGATTGACGATTTGCTGCAGGGCGTCGCGGTTCACTTTGAGGGTGGGGAGGGTGTCGGGCAAATCAACCCGCAGGGTCAGGCGCTTTTCCCGCAACAGGGAGCCGTGTTCGACGATGGCGGCGTCCAGCACCTCGGACAACTGCACCGGCTCCATCTCCAAAGTCGATTGCCCTTCCACATCCATGGAGGCCAGGTTCGCGGCGTCCTCCACGATTTTGGTCACCTTCTCCGCCGCGTGACGGATGCGCTCCAGGAACTCCCGCTGCAATTTGCCCAGCAGCCCGGCGCTCTCGCTCAGCAAAAGGTCGGTGTAGCCCACGATGGTGGAAAGGTGCTGGCGCACATCCTGGACCAGGCTGATAAGGGAGGAGTACAGCAAGGCTTGTTGGGGCACCGCGTTGCGGCGCTCCAACTCCAGCATTTGCTGGTCGCGGAAGGCCAGTTCGGACTTGAGCAGGGCCACCTCTTCCAGCGCCATCCGCAGGCTTTGGCGGAGTTGCTCGTCCTCTGGCGGGGTAGGGGAGACCGTCGGCTCGCCCGAGAGCTCGCCCGCTTCCCCTTCCAAGGCTTCCGGGAAGTAGTTCAGGGTGAGCAGCTGCTCTTTCAGTTCGCGGTTCTCGTCCTCCAGACGGTTGACTTCCTGCTGGAGGGTTTCCAGGTCGTCCATTAGAGCGGCCAGGCTTTCCAGGTGATCCTGAGCCGAAGCCAATCGCTCCTCCAGTTCCTCCCGCTGCGATAGCGCTTTGTCCAACCGGGTCTGGGTTTCGGCCAGCCGCTGCCTGAGTTGCTCCACCTCGGCTTCCAGTTCGCCCACCTGGGCGCTCTGGTCGGAGACGGAAGCCAGCAGCACGCGGGCGGCCGCCTGGGCGAAGCGCTTCGCTCGCTGTTCGTCCTCGTGGGTCCAGGGGCGTTGGGCAAAGGGGGAAAGAAAGACCAGAGTGCCCAGCGCCGGCGTATCGGACCTGGCCACCAGGGGGACGGCAAGCAAAGGCCCGCTGCTCTCCAGACCCAACCAGCGGGCGATGGTGTGCAGGTCCGACGAGGTGCTGCTGGCCGGCAGGCGCAGCGTCTTCCCCTTTTCGCTGGCCGAAGCCACCAGCGGCACCTGGTCCACGGCCAGGGTGTGCCCCGGCAGGGCCTGCTCGCGGATGAGGTCGTACCCGGCCACTACATCCATCAGGCCCGAGGTGAAAGGGGGACTCATCAACAGGCACAGGTCGGCCACCAGGTACTGGGCTGCGGCCTGGGCAAGGCGCTCGGAGCGTTCTTCCGGGTCCAGGCTCCGCAGGGCCTGCACCAGGGCTTCCAGGGCCGCAGCGGAAGGCGGCTGGGTCGGCGCAGGCGTCGTGAGGGCGACCTCCCCGTCGGGGGAAGGCGTCATCAGATAGGGCGCTTCTGCCGCTGGGACCGGGCGCTCGCCTTTGGGCGAAGCCGCAGGCAAGGGGTAGCGATACAGCAGAGAGAAGACGAAGGGATAAGCCGCCAGTTCGCCCAGGCGCAAGGCCATCGAGGCCGTCGCGCCCGGTTCGATCAAAAGGAGGTGGACGAGGTGCCCTGCGGCCAGCGCCAGCAGGGTCAGCCCGCCGTAGAGGCTGCCTTCGGGTCGACGCCAGGCGAGCACGCCGACCCCAGCCAGGGCCAGCACCAGGCCCAGACCGCTCCAAAGCCGGTCCAGCCAGGAGCCATGGAACCAGCGTAGGTTGTCCGGGGTCAACATCACCCAGGTGAAAAGGGCCAGCGCCACCAGGAAGAGGAGCAACAGGGAAGTCGCCACGTCGGCCTTTGACGATGGTTCGGGAAAGGCCCAGAGCCAAAAGAGCAACACCATCCCGCCCACATTGGCCAACCGTTCCAGGGCGGGGAGCCAGGTAGGCTCCAGTACCCCCTGCCAGGCCAGAGCCTGTACCAGGAAAAGCAGAACCCGCAGACCCAGCAGCCCGCCCAGGCCGAGCATCAGACGGGCACCCTGGGGGTAACGGGTGGCCTGCCAGTGGAAGAAAGCCCCCTGCAGGGCACCAATGAGGGCGAAGGTCAGCACCAGGTGGTAGGCCAGGCTTCCTGGGGGCTGCAGCAGCAGTTGCGTCAGGTGGCTCCAAAAGTCCATGAAAGGGCCTCGTTGAGAGAGACTCGACTTCATGCACATTATAGCATCGAATGTTTTGCAAGGAATGTGCCAAGGAAAGGCGAGCCACGCAGCCCGGCACAGGACAGGCGGGCCGCACGCCTGGGGTGGGGGAGGGCAGGTGAGCGCAAGGCGAATCATGACGATTGGCTGCGCGCTGCAAGCCGCAAGGTTCGCGCCCCATGCGGTAGGCTCAAACGCGCCTTTCTGGCTGCGCCAGGGGAAACTGGCCCTAGGGGAGCGAAAAAGGCGCCTTTTTGCCCACACACACTATATGCTTACGATAAGTTCGATTAGCAGTAACAACGCGTTGAAGCGGTCTCTTCCTGGCCTTGGCCTGCTCCACTTTTTGACTTTGGGCTGGCCTGCTCCGCTTTGGGTCTGCGCCCGGCGGCCCGGCGCTTCTGGTCCGCCCTATGGCGCTCCTGCTCTCACCTTCTCTCACCTTTTTTTGCCGTTCCCGGCCCGGTCCAGGTTCAAGGGCCGCGCCGGCCTCCATCAGCCCGGGGCTGCCTTGGCGCCTCCTGCCAGGTCGCCAGACCCATGCCCTTCGACCGCTCATAAAATATCGAAATTATGTACGCCACATTCGCCCTATGTGCGTAAGCAGGCAGATGAAAAAGCCCCCTGGAAAAGAAAAAAGGCCGACTTTGGCGTCGGCCAGGAGTTGCGGGGGCAGGATTCGAACCTGCGACCTTCGGGTTATGAGCCCGACGAGCTACCGCTGCTCCACCCCGCGGTGTGCAACTTGACTCTCAAGCGGCCCTTATTATAACGAACTTTTGCCGATGCGTCAAGGCCTGGCGAAGAAGAGCGCCCACCACACCTGCCAGGGGGCCGGTGTGGGCGTAGGCGTGGGCGTTGGCGTGGGCTGTGCCCAGGCCTCGGCCGGCGGCGCGCCGGGCACGGGCACCGGATGCACCAGCACCTCCCCTTTGCGCGCCATCTTTCCCTCGGTACGGGCCCGTACTTCCACGAATTCCGGCGAGGCCACCGCCGTAGCCTCCTGAACCAGCGCGGTCGCTGTGCCCACCATCGCCGCGTATCGCGTCGCCACCACCTGCCGGTGGGCTTCGGCCTGCTGCCACGTGGTCCACCGTTGGGCGACGCGGAAGGCCACCAACGCCAGCAGGAAAACCACGGTGACTGCCCACCAGAACGCGCGCAACCGTTGACGCTGCATGCTTTCCCTCTCCTTTGCCGCAAGGCCCTCCACGCAGCCGATGGAAAAAGAAACCCGCCCGGCGGATTTGCGGGCGGGAGTGCCGAAGGTGGGAGTCGAACCCACACGGGCGCACGGCCCACTGCGCCCTGAACGCAGCGCGTCTGCCAATTCCGCCACTTCGGCTTGCGGCCCTTATTTTACTCAGCCCGCTCACGGATGTCAACCTTTTCGTTTCAAATAGATGGCATCCTCCTTGCATCCTCTGCTACAATCAAGGGACCACTCGCCTTACCCCGCCTTCTCTGGGAGGAAGCCCATGAACATCCAACGAAAAACCCTTTTACCAGTCTTACTCCTGGCGCTGGGGCTGACGGCCCTGGCCTGCAGTTTGCCCGGCCTGGCGGTAAGTCCCCCGACGCCTTTCGTGTTCCCCACGCCCAATTTGACCCTGACGGCGCTTTTCAACCCCGCGCCAGCCGCCACCCTTGCGGCCCCCACAGCCCCGCCAACCACCCTCGCCACCGTGGGGCCTGCTTCTCCCGTGGCCTCGTCACCGCCCCCTGCCCCCACGGCCACCACCCAACCCACGCTGGTTATCTCCCCCACCCCGGTTTCCTATCCCGAACGCGAACCGCGGGTTCTGGCGCCCCTGGCCACCTCCCCGCTGACCATCGACGGCGACTGGGCCGAATGGCCGGTTCTTTACAATTATGTCTTCAATTATGTGGTGTTCGGCGCGGATCAGTACACCGGTCARGGCGATCTGGCCGGCATCTTCCGCGTGGCCTGGGACGCCGATTACCTTTACCTCGGCGTGCGGGTGACCGATGACCGCTATGTGCAACTGGCCAGTGGGGCCATGCTCTACAAAGGCGACAGTTTCGAGATCCAAGTGGATACGGCCCGCAACGCCGATTACTTCGTGTCCGCCTTGAACAACGACGACGATCAGTTCGGTTTTTCGCCAGGCAACCCCCTGGGCACCAACCCCGAAGCCTATCGCTGGTATCCTGCCGGGCTGGCCGGAGTGCCCGCCGGCGTGCGACTGGCGGCTCAGGACCTGGGCAACGCCTATCTCTTCGAGGTCGCTGTGCCTTGGAGCCAGTTGCAGGTGACGCCCTACCAGGGGCTGCGGCTGGGCTTTTGTATCTCGCTCTCGGACAACGACGATGTAGGGGCGCAGAAGCAACAAACCCTGATGAGCAACTGCCCACGCCGACGGTTGACTGACCCCACCACCTGGGGGACGCTTATCCTGACTGGCGCCCCCTAATAAACGGTTGTGCCGCCCAACAAACCTCATTCGCCGGATCCCGAGGGGAGGACGCCTTCCCTAAGGGATGGCACTTCCCCCCGCAACCAGCGGCGCACCAGGTCGAGCACCTCGTCCCGCGTCCCCGGCCCCATGGGGAACCAATGGATGCGGGTATCCGAAGCCTTAAACCAGTTGGCCTGACGGCGGAGGAAGATCTGGGTGCGCCGCCGGATGCGTTCCACGGCCTCTTCCAGCGTGAATTCACCGCGCAGGTGGGCCGCCAGTTCGGCGTATCCGATGCCCGACATGGCCGGCAGACCCGGCGCATAGCCCGCCGCCAGCAACCGACGCACCTCGTCCAGCCAGCCGGCCTCCAGCATGGCCATGATGCGCTGGCGGATACGTTGATGCAACTCGGCGCGGGGGCGCATCAGGCCCACGATGAGGATGTCGTACGGCGGGGGGCGTTTGCCCTGCTGCTCCGAAAAGCGCCGGCCGGTGGCAAAGATGACCTCTAAGGCGCGCACGGTGCGCCGCAGGTTGGAGGGCAAGATGCGCGAGGCGGCCACCGGGTCCAGACGCGCCAGCCGGGCGTGCAACGCTTCCGGGCCGATCTCACGCCCCCAGCGCTCCAGCGCCTCGCGCAGCCCGGGAAGGGGCGGCACCCGGGGTACCAGCCAGCCTTCCACCACGGCCCACACATACTGCCCCGTGCCGCCCACCAGCATGGGAAGACGCCCCCGACGCTGGATGGCGTCGATGGCCCGATAGGCGGCCTCCTGATAGCGGGCCACCGTCCACACCTCGTCGGGTTGCGCCACATCGATCAGATGGTGGGGCACCCGGTGCCGCTCCTCGAGTGTGGGTTTGGCCGTCCCAATGTCCATGCCACGGTAGAGCAGCCGGGAATCCGCCGAGACGATTTCGGCGTTCAGGCGCTCGGCCAGGGCCAGCGAAAGGGCCGTTTTCCCCACGGCGGTCGGCCCCACCAACACCAACAACGGGCGCCGGGGGTGCCCCGGCGCGGAAGCTACCCCACGCGACGATGGCTGCTGTTGCCTCATAAGCCAAGCACATCCTCGTAATGTCGAATTTGCACAGTCTCGCGCCCGGGCTGCACCAACACGGCGATTACATCCACCCGCCAGACCGCGCCCACATTGGGATGGTCGCCCAGCCAGGCCTGGGCCGCGGCGGCCAGATGCCGCAACTTGCGCCCGGTGACACCCTCCTCCGGCCAACCGAAGGCCAGAGAGGTGCGCGTCTTCACCTCGACGAAAACTACCTCGTCGCCCTGTTGAGCGATGAGGTCCAGTTCGCCGTAGGGGGTACGTACATTACGGGCCAGGATGCGGTAACCCCGCGCCGCCAGATAGCGCGCGGCCACCTTTTCGCCCCACCGCCCCCGACGCTGCAGCCGGTTCATTCGGTGAATTCCCGCCAGCGTTCCAGAAAGTCGCGCCACCGTTTGGTGCTCTGCGCCTGCCAGGCCTCCGGGTCCCGCCGGGCCTGATCGACCAGGTGCCGGTAGTGTGCGACCAGTTTCCGGGTGGTGTGGCGCACATCGTAGCGCCAGGAAGCCTGCCGGGCCGCCTGCCCCATGCGGCGACGCAGGTCAGCGTTGCCCACCAGGGCGCCCAGCGCCACGGCAAAAGCGGTGACCTCGTCCTCGGTGAGCAGGCCGGTAACGCCTGATTCCACGGTGTCCCCCACGCCTGGGGAGTGGACCCCCACCACGGGCAACCCAGCCGCCATAGCCTCGATCACCGAGAGCGGATGCACCTCGGTCACCGAGGCGGTGGCGAACAGGTCGGCCGCGGCCAGATAGCGAGGCACCTCTTCGTAGGGCTTCTGCCCCACAAAAGTCACCCGCCCGGCCAGCCCCAGTTCGCGGGTCTGGGCCACCAGGTCTTCCCGGATAGGGCCGTCGCCCACCAGCACCAGGTGGGCCTGGGGGTAAACCATGGCCACGCCCCGAAAGGCGCGCAGCAGGAAGACCAGGTTCTTCTCCGGGCCCAGGCGGCCGACATACATCACCACCACCTGCTCCTCGGTCAGGCCGAGCGCCTCCCGGGGGAGGGGTTCAGGGGGGGACTCAAAGCGCCGCAGGTCCACGCCGTTGGGCACCAGAGCCACCCGGCTCATCTCTACCCCGATGCGTTCCAGCAGTTGATACACCCCTTTCGATGGCGCCACCACCAGATCCACCGCCCGGCTCAGGGAAGGCAGATAAGCTTTGAGCATCAACTCCCCTACCCCATCGGGCAGGATGGGCAGGTAGGCCTGCAAGTACAGGTCGTAGCGGGTGTGATTGGTGAACACCACCGGGATCCCATGCGGGCGGGCGTATCGTAGGCCCAGGCGGGCGCTGATGAAAGGATGATGCGCATGCACGACATCCATGGTGCGCAGCACCTGTTGGGCCTCTTTGGAATAGGTGAGACTGAGATGCATGCCCTCGACGAACATCTCCAACGGCACCCCAGGCGAGCGGACCACCCCCGGTTCGTCCTCCTGGCGCGCCTCGCCGAAGGTGAAGATGAAAGTCTCGTGCCCCATATCTTCCAGAGTACGCTTGAGCAGGGCCACATGATTGGTCACGCCGCTGAGGTGGGGCTTGTACATATCCACCAGCATGCCGATGCGCATCCTTTGCTCCTCGAGCGGAGATGGTTTCATTATACCGTGAGGCAGGAGGGGCAATGGTAAAATGAAGGCATGGATGCCCGATTCCGCCCCTCTCCCGACACCGGACACCTGAGCGTGTTCACCGCCTCCCTGGCTTTGGCGCTGCTGCTGGCACGCCTGGTGCGTTTGCCCCTGCGTTGGGAAACGGCCCTCAACCTGCCCGGCCTGTATGTGCCGGTGAAAGTGACCACGGCCGGTGTTTCGGCGGTGCTCATCGCGGCGCTTTGCCTGGGCGGCACCCTGGGGATGCTCAGCCGCCACCCCACGGTGCGTCGGGAACAGCCGCCGTTGCTCTCGCTAGTTCCCCATGCAGTATTGCCTATGGTGGCAGCCTGGGGTCTGGAAATCCTGCTCCAACGCCTGCCCCTGGGCCTCGCCTGGCTGCTGGCCTTCGGTGTGGGGATGGCCTTCCTGATGGCCGTGCTGCTGGCCGAATTCACCGTGGCCGACCCGAACGATGTTCGCTATCCCTGGGCGGCCACCACGGTGAACGTGCTGGGATATCTGACGCTTTTCGTGCTGGCCTACAGCCTGCACGCTGCCGCATGGCGGTTGGTGTATGCCCTGCCCATACTGGGGCTGGCTGTGACTCTGGTAGCCTTGCGGGCGCTGCGCCTGAAATTTCCCGAGCGCTGGCTGCCCATCGAGGCCCTTTTGGTGGCGCTGGTCACCCTGCATCCGGCGGCGGCCTGGCGCTACTTTCCGCTTCCTTCGGTGCCCTATGCCATCCTGGTCGTCGCCGTGGCCTACGCAGCGACGCTGTTTGTCGCCAATGTGCTGGAAGGCCAGCCGGTTCGCGAGGCGCTGAGCGAACCCTTGCTGGCCCTGACGCTTCTGGCTGTGGTTTCGGTATGGACCTGGTAACCCCTGAGCGAGGGCTTTTGCTCCGCCGAGAAGATTATCAGGCCATGGCCGACCATGTGGCCCGGGAGGCGCCCATCGAGGCCTGTGGCCTGGTGGCCGGCCAGGGGCGACGGAGTTGCGGCGTCTTTCCCGTGCCCAACCTGTTGCAAAGCCCCACGCGATTTCGCATGGAGCCGGAAGCCCAATGGCGGGCGATGAAGACCATGCTGGACCAAGGACTAGACATCCTGGCCATTTACCATAGCCACCCGTCAGGGCCACCGCGTCCTTCGGCGGTGGACGAACGGGAAATGGCCTACCCCAACGCTGTCTATCTCATCTGGGCTCCACTGGGGGCGGTCTGGATCTGTCGGGCTTTCCGCTGGACCTCTCAGGGCTTTACCGAGGCCCCTTTGCATGTGGCGTAACCATCCGTGCCTCGGTGTGTTCTGATAAACGGCACGCAGCCTACATCGCTTTGCCGGAGGAAATCGGTATGCAACCCTACCTTGAGGCCATAGGATTGCTTTTCGTCGCCTACCTGTTAGGCTCCATTCCTTTTGGCTATGTCATCGTCAAAGTCACTCGTGGCGAGGATGTGCGGCGCATCCAGAGCGGGCGCACCGGCGGCACTAACACGATGCGCGCAGCGGGTTTTTGGGCAGGCTTGATCACCGCTATCTTGGACATCACCAAAGGTGCGCTGTCGGTCTGGCTTGCACGGGCCGTCTTCCCCGGGAATCCATGGATGCACATTCTGGCGCCGGTGATGGTCATCATCGGGCACAACTATTCCCTGGTTCTGGCCGAACGGGGCGAAGAAGGGAAACTGCGCTTTTTCGGCGGAGCCGGTGGTACCCCCTGCGTAGGCGGCTCGGTGGGGCTTTGGCCCCCCATGCTGTTCATCCTGCCCCCCTTGGGGGCGTTGGTGCTTTTCGGCATCGGCTATGCATCGGTGGCCACAATGAGCATGGCTTTCCTCTCAACGGTCATCTTTGCTTATCGGGCCTACCTGGGGCTCTCCCCCTGGCCCTATGCCGTTTACGGGTTGCTCTCCCTGGCCCTGATCATGTGGGCTTTGCGCCCAAACATCCGTCGTCTGCTCAACGGCACCGAACGCCTGGTCGGCTGGCGTGCAAAACGGCGCCAGCAGCGGAGCGAATGATAAACAGAAAAGCGGGGTTTGACGCCCCGCTTTATTGGTTCACCAAGGACAGGGTGGATGCACAATCGTCTGGGTGGTCGCCGCCGTGATGGGGATTTTGCCGCCCGGGATAAGCATGGAGGTCAAAGGGAACAACATGGGCACCTCCATCGTCGCCCGCACCTCAATGCCGTCGCCCGCGCAGTCCCGGCCAATGAACCGGATCTCCAGATGAACAACATCCGGGTCCAAAAAACCGCCCGCATTCTCCAAGGCGCGTGCCTGAACCCCTTGCGTGTCGTAAGGGAAAACCGCGCCGTAGGCGGCTCCTTCCTGAACGGCGTCGTTGAGCACGGCGTAATAGGCCAGGGCGCGACCCACATCCAACACGCCGCCGATCAACATGAGCAGAAAGACCAGAAACAGGGCGAATTCGACCCGGTCCGTCATCGATGCGTCTCACCCTCCCCGCTCGTGGTGAGGCGGCGGGCTCATGTTTTGGCTTCGGAGGCAGGTTTTGCCCGGCGTGCCATCCAATCCATGATGGGGTAAATGGCGCTGCCCACCAATCGTCGGGCCAGCCAGAGCCAGCGTGCCTCGCCAGGCAGAATGAGGAACCTGCCTTTGGCGGCATCGCGCAAAGTCACCCGGGCCACCTCCTCAGGGGTAAGCAAACCCGCGGTGGAGGCCAGCGCCTTCAATTCCGGAGGTTTGTAGGGCTCCTCCCCGGCCAACTGGGGGGTATCTGTATCGGGGGGAAACACCACGCTGACGGTGATGCCGTAACTTCGCAACTCGGCCCGAAGAACCTCGGAGAAGCCCCACACGGCGAATTTGCTGGGGCCATAAGCCGTATACCCAAAGACCCCCAGAAAACCGGCCACAGAGGAAAGATTGACAATTCGTCCACACCGGGCCTTCATCATGGCCGGCACCACAGCACGACACATATACACGGTGCCGAGGTAGTTGACTTCGATCATGGTGCGGAAGACCTCTTCGGGGGTCTCCCAAAAATAGCCTGGTCGAGCCACCCCGGCCGAGTTGATCACCCACTCCGGCGTGCCCGCCTGGGCCATCATTTCTTCGACGGCCTGATGGACGGCCGCCGCGTCGCGCACATCACAGGTCAGAATGCCGTGCCGCCCCTGCGGCGCCCGCTGCCGGATGTCCTCCAGCGCGGCTTCAAGGGGAGCGCGACGTCGGGCCAACAACCACATATCATGCCCCTGGTCGGCTAGTTGACGCGCTATAGCCAGACCAATCCCACTGGAAGCACCAGTAACCAAAGCCAGGCTCATGACACCACCTCCGTGAAAAGCGTGATAGGCAAAAAAAGCGCCGAGAGTAGAGCACAACCCCTACCCTCGGCGCTCAACAGGCCGCTCTAAAACCTAACCACCGCCGCCGCCGCTCCAGTCGATAGTTGGGGTAGGAGTGAATAAAGGAGGTGTATTGGTCGGTGAAGGCGTAGGCGTCGGTGTGGCGGCGGGCGTGAAAGTGGGCGTGGGTGTGTCAATGACCAGATATCCTGTGATGGTGCACACGCCTTCAAAGGTCAATTTTACCGTATAGGAACCGTACAGGGCCGACACTCCTTCGAAGACCGCATACCAGGTATTCGTGGTGTTCGGCTGGAGTGGTGCCTGGTTCGAGGAGCTCGTCGGCGGAGATGGATCATGGCCACTGTAATAACGGTTCCCGTTGAAGCGGAACTCGTCAACGAATTCTTGGCTATTGGCTTTGTACCAATCAAGCCAAGTGTACGTCAGTTGGTAAGTCACAACGTTCTGGTTCCCCACCCGGACATAGAGACGGTTGCCCGAAGTGTAGATACTCTGCAAGGAGATCTTATTGCAGTCGATTGTGGGCGTTGGGGAAGGCGTCGGCGTAGGGGAGGGCGGAGGTGTAGGTGTCGGGGTACTGATGGTGATGCTGCGGCTCACAATACAGACATTGTCGAAGGTCAGGGTTACCGAGATATGGCCATAGACCGAGGTCGTGCCGTTGAAATCCGCCTGCCAGGTGGCATTGCTGTTGGCGCCCATGCTCACCCAACTCGAGACAGTCGTCGGTGAGGAGTAATCGTTACCGTAGTAGAAGGTGCTTCCGTTGAACTTAATCCAATTCACATAAGCGTTTCCGTTCGCCGTGTCCAACTCGTTCCAGGTGAGTTGCGAGGACGACAGATGGATAGCCGTGCCGTTGCGATTGCGCACGCCGACATTGACTTTGTCGCCCGAGACGGAAAGCGAAGTGATGGAGATCTTGGAGCAATCCGGTGTGGGTGTAGGTGTGGGCGTGTTGGAAGGGGTAGGTGTGTTGGAAGGGGTGGGCGTGTTGGAAGGGGTGGGCGTGTTGGTCGGCGTAGGTTGCACGATTTCAGCCTGCACCGTACAGCGGTTATCAAATGTAAGTTGAACACCCAACACTCCATAAGGAGTGACTTTGTTCCAGCCGTCGTCGAACCAACCTGCACCCCACCACCACCAGTCGTTGCTGGAGCCAATAGACACCCCCTGTGTAGTTGTGGTCGGTGAATTGTAATCTTGCTCTGCGTAATAATTCTGATTCAGGGTCATCCAATACAGG
>DUEP01000024.1 GCA_011176535.1 Anaerolineae bacterium
TTCGACGGGTTCTGACGGCAGAAGGATACACCGTGGTTGAAGCGGAAAACGCCCAACAGGCTTTGGAATACCTGGGAAAAGAAACGCCCGACCTGATTTTGATGGATATCAACATCCCGGAAATCGATGGTTACACCCTGACCAAGCAACTCAAGGCCCGGCCTCAACTGCAACATGTCCCAATTATCGCCATGACCGCGAATGTGATGAAAGGCGACATGGAGAAAGCCTTACAAGCGGGATGCGACGGCTATATCCCCAAACCGATTGATATCGACTTACTTCCTGAACAAATCGCCCGTTACATAGCAAAATCTCGCTCTGTTCAATGAGGGTTCTCATGCCTGTATCTAAATCTCGCCCTCCCACCCCGAAGCCCAAAAACGAAACAACTTCACCCCCCATTACGCCCATTGATCCTGAAGGGGCCACCGTCCTGGTGGTCGAAGACAATGTCTCCAACTTCGTGCTCATCGCCCGCCTGTTGGGGTACATGGGCATTCATTGCGAATGGAAAACCAGCGGCTATGAGGTGGTGGAATTCGCCGACACATTACCCCGGGTGGATCTCATCCTGATGGACATCCGCCTGCCCTACGAAGACGGTTATGCAGCCCTGCGCAAAATCCGCAACTCCCCCTCTTTGAAAGACACGCTGGTGGTGGCCGTCACGGCAGAAGCCAGCCTGGAGCAAATGAACAAAGCCAAAACCGCCGGTTTCGACGGTTTCATCGGCAAGCCCATCGACCCCGACCGATTTCCCGAGCAAATCCGCCGCATCCTGGCCGGCGAATCCGTTTGGGAACTTTGACCTCCGCCGGGAGTGCTCTCCATGAGCCAAGCCGTCCCCTCGCAACCGATGTTTCGCGGCCGCCTGGCCCGCCGTATCATGCTGGTTTTGTTGCCCTTCATCATCATCCCTGTGCTCATCATGGGCTACGCCGCGTACCGGCGGGCGCAGAACCTGCTCATCGAACAAGCCACCCAGCAAATTCAAGCCCTCGCCGAAGTCACCCTCAACGACCTCCAGGCCTGGTTACGGACCAAACAGGTCCGTCTTAGCCTGGCGCTGTATCACACCGACACGCAAGCCCTGTTGGAGAAAATCCTCCACACCTCCCGTTTCGCCCCGGATTTCCCCCGTCAGCGCAAACGGTTGCTTGCCGCCCTCCAACGGGCCAACCGCAACGCCTCGTTGCTTCTGTTTAACGAGTTCCTGGTGGTCAACGAGCAAGGGGTGGTGCTCGTCAGCACACACCCCGAACTGGAAGGCCTTGATCTCTCTCTGGCGCCCTGGTGGCCGCGCCTGACGCCTGTGCTTCAGGGGGAGCAATCCTTTGTCCACTTCGGTAGTGCCCATCTCAACCCCTTGCTTCCCAAAAACACCTTCGGCGTGCTCACCGCTACCCGCGGGGTCACTCCCACCACGCAAGGCGTACTCATCATCGGCGTCTCCAAAGGTTACCCCATCGAGCGCTTCTTACAGACCACTTCTCTCCCCCTGGCTGCCACAAAGGGGTACTTCATCACCACCGACGCCGAATGGATACACATTGATCCATTGAAAGAGGAACTGGTCACCCAGCCCTTGCCCGAGAGCATTCGCCCCAACTTCCATGTGTTGCTTGCCCGGCCGACCCTCAAGCAATTCGTCACGCTGAGATACGCCTGGCCTGAAGCGGATCGGCCTTTGCTCAGCGTGGCCGGTTGGCTGCCCCTTCTTCAGGCAGGGGTCGGGATCGAAGTCTCCCAGGGAGCCATTCTGGCCAACATCACTTCTCTGGTTCCCTTTACCGTTGGGCTGTTGACCCTGACCACTCTGTTCCTGGCCCTGGTCATCTGGCTGCTCACGCAAAACATCACCCGACCGGTGCAAGCCATTGCCCGTGTGGCCGAGGCCTTTGCCAGCGGCGACTTCCGCGCCCGGGCTCCGATCCAGCGGCATGACGAACTAGGCATGCTGGCCTACACCTTCAATCAAATGGCCGACCAACTCACCAACCTCACCCGCTCCCTGGAGCAAGAAGTCGAGGAACGCACCCAGCAGATTCAGGCCGCAGCCGAAGTGGCCACCCTGGCCACCTCGGCCACTTCTCTGGACGACATCCTGCAACGCACCGTGAACCTCATCGTGGAGCGCTTCGCTCAGTACTACCATGCCTCGGTCTTCCTCCTGGACGAAAGCGGGGAGTACGCCGTGCTGCGCGAATCCACAGGCCCCGTGGGCGAAGAAATGAAACGGCGCGGCCACCGACTGGAAGTGGGCGGGCACTCCCTGGTCGGCTGGGCAGCAGCTCATAACCGGCCACGCATCGCCTCCGATGTGGTAGAGGACCCCATCCACTTCAAGAACCCGCTTCTGCCCGAAACGCGTTCCGAGGCTGCCATTCCCATCGCCGTAGGCCCCCGCGTGCTGGGCGTGCTGGATGTGCAAAGCAAAAACCCCTACGCCTTTGACGAGCACGCCGTAGCCACCCTGCAAACCCTGGCCCGCCAACTGGCCGCGGCCATTTATAACGCCCGTCTGCTGGAAACTACCCGCATCGACCTGGTGGCCACCCAAACGCTCTACCAGACCAGCCGACGCGTGGCCCAGGCTCAGACGCTGGACGAGATCTTCCAGGCTCTGGAAGAAGCCTTCCGGCAAGGGGAGGTCAACGCAGCGTTGTTCTTTGCCGAAACGGAAAGCGACGCCTTGCGCATGGTATTCGCTCATTCCTCCATCCAAGGGCTCTCCCTTCAGCGGGATGCCTTGACCACCCTTTTCCCCTCGCAAGAGCCCATCCTGCTCCAACGAGAAGCTTTCGCCCGGCTTCCGCAACCTCTGCAGACATTGCTCCGCGCCTGGAGGGGATATTCCGCCGCTCTGTTCCCGCTCATCCGGGAAGGCGAGCCCGTGGGACTCCTGCTTCTGGCAACAGATCGCGAACATCCGCTCACCCGGCCTCGCATCCAGCCTTATGTCAACCTGGCCGAAGTGGTGAGTAACACCCTGACCAAGATTCACGCCCTGCAACGGGCCGAATCCCGCCTGGTGGAACTGGAGGCCATCAACCGTTTGAGCCAGGCGATGAGTCACGCCGCCCATCTGGAGGAACTCTATCCCACCCTGGCCCGGGAACTCCGCCGACTCTACGGCGAAGTCACCGTGGCGCTGGTCGAATATGACCCCCTGCGCCAGCAACTGCGCATCCCCTTTGTGTGGGAGCAGAGAGCGGACAAACCTCACAGCATCCCCGAACCCACCCCTTTGGGCGAAGGGTTGACTTCATTGCTCATCCAGAAACAGGAGCCCCTGCTCATCACCCAGAGCGACGAAATTGAAAAACTGGGCGCCAAACACATTGGTCCACCGGCCAGGTCATGGATGGGGGCCCCGCTCATCGTGGGCGATGAAATCCTCGGTGCCTTGCTGGTGCAGGACATCGAACACGAAGGTCGCTTCACCGCCGAGGACTTTCAAACCTTTATCACTTTGAGCACCCAGGTGGCGTTGACCATCCGCAACATTCGCTTGCTGGAATTGAGCCAGCGCCGCGCCGAGCAACAGCAACGGTTGCTGGAAATCGGCGAGCGCCTGCGCCGCACCATCGACCTCCGCGCCATCCTGGATATCACCGCCAAAGAATTGCGTCAGGCGCTTCAAGCCCGGCGGGTGATGGTGCGCTTCTACGGGTTATCCCCCGAACAAACAGGTACTTCCTCTGCAGGCAACGGGCACAAGGAGTAACCAGTATGGCCTCTCCGTTCTTTCGGCGCAGTCGCCCCCAACCGCAAGAACATCCACCTTCCTCATCGCCCCCGTCCCTCCGCAGCGTCACAGCAACACGGGAAGAGGTTTTCAATTTCCTCACCCGGGCCACCAGCGCTGCCGCCCTGCCAGTCGTCATTGTCAACACTCACAGCGCCATCCTCCATGGGGCGCCCCGGCGCGCAGCCGCTTATGTGGCCCTTTATATCACGTTGCTCGTCGCCACGTTTAGCCGACGCTTGCTCCCCTTCTCTCTGCGCGCTTGGGGCCTCGTCGCTTTGCTGTGGGCTGTAGCCCTTACCACCTACCTCAACACCGGAATACGGGGCGATGGCCGCATCTGGATTATGGGCGCAGTGGTCACCGCCGGGGTTCTCCTGAACGGTTTCCAGGCCGTGCTGGGTATCGGGATCAGCCTCGCTCTGCACGGCATCGTGGGCTGGCTCTTCATCCACCGCGTCCTTCCCCTTCCCCCGGTCGAGGGGCTGGTGACCAGCGAACTGCCGGAGGCCTGGGTCAACACCGGGTTCACAATGATCGCCATCGGGTTGGTGGCCGGTGGCATCGTTGCCATCAACCGCAGCCGTCTGGAACAATCGCTGGAAGAAAGCCAGGAACTCACTTCGGCGTTGGAGGAGGAACGGCAGCGTCTGGAACGTCAAGAGCGCGCCCTGCGCCGCCGCGTGGCTCAGTTGCGCGCTGCCAGCGAAGTTGCTCGGGTGGCCACCACCCTGCTCGACGAGCAGGAACTCATGGACTATGTACTGCGCACCGTCCAGGAAAGTTTTGATCTGTACTACGCCGGCATCTTCCTCCTGGACGAGCGGGGCGAATACGCCGTGCTGCGCGCCGGCACGGGGGAAGCGGGAAAACGCATGCTTCAGGACGGGCACCGGCTGGCCGTAGGCGGCACTTCCATGATCGGCTGGTGCATCGCCAACCGGAAACTGCGGTTGGCACTGGACGTCGGCCGCGACCCCGTGCAATTCAGCAACCCCTATCTCCCCCACACCCGAACCGAACTGGCCATTCCCCTCATAGTGCGCGACGAAGTCATTGGAGCCATGACCATCCARTCCGASCGTYYYCAGGCYTTCGACGAMGACGATATCCGCMTCCTGCARGGCATYGCCGACACCYTRGCCARCGCSCTRARCAMCRCYCGSCTGTTCCRCACCACSCARGARRCSCTGARCGAACTSCRGGCCATCCACGCCCARTTCCTGAGCCAGGCCTGGAGCGAYCTCCCKGAAAGCRGCATCCARRTCCTCCAGAGCGAAGAGMCGACCWCCMSTTCSCGMGAAANNNANNCNACSGGGCGSCTGCTCCGCCTSCCYCTYCARGTRCGSGAYRCCGTGGTSGGSGARGTSGTGMTGGARCGSGAYRCCCCCTGGAGCGARGARGARCRGGCCCTGGCCCAGGCGTTGMTCTAYCAGGCCGGGSTGGCCCTGGAAAAYGCCGGTCTRCTCACCGAAAGCCTGCGCCGCGCCGCACAAGAACAACTGCTGGGACAAATCAGCGCCCATGTCGGCGCTACCCTGGATATGGACCAGATGCTCCGCACTATCGTCCGTGAATTGCAAGAGGCTTTGGGCCTCCAAGAGGCCGAAATCCGCCTAAGTTCCACCCTGCCTGCCATCGAGGAGTAGCCATGTCCCCCCAACGGCGCTTTTGGTCCCCCCGCCTGCGCACCACGCTTTGGGGAACCGGGTTGTTAACCCTTTTTGTCATAGCCTTGATAAGCGGCATTATGCTTTACCTTACCAGCCCGCTACGTGCCCGGATGTACCAGGTCCTCCAGACCAACCAATACACCAGCTTGTTCGCCCAAATCCACCTGGACACCGTCCAGGCCCTGCTGGTCACCGAAGAAGGTTACGAAACCCGCCAGGCTTACCAATACCAGGAGTTGGTCATCCCATGGGCTACGGCCCTGGCCCAAGACCTGCAGCACATTGTGAACCTGAGGCAGCAGTTAGGGCCAGAAGACCCCCTCTACCCCTACCTCACCGAACTGGAACAATACGCCCGCGACGCCGTGCAAATCCTCCAGGCAAGTCAGCGTCTGGCTGCACAAAACCGGTGGGAGGAAGTAAAGGCCCAAATCGAAAAACTGCACGCCCTCGAGCGCCAGGCACGCACCGCCACATCCATTCTTTTGAGCAACACCCGGCAACAGAGCGCCCAAGCAGCCCAAGCCACCCGGGCCCTCCTGCTACGTATGCTACTCTTCATCGGCGGCGCTATGGTGATTATGGCCGCGGCCCTGTTGAGCCAGGTAGGCCTAACCCTCAACCGTGTGGTAAAACCCATTGAATCCCTGACCACCTATCTGGCTCGCTTCGCGCAAGGTGACCTGCAAGTACGCGCCCCAGAACCCGCCTCGCCGCTGGAGATCCACCAACTGGCCCATACCTTCAACCAGATGGCCGACCAGATCATGGCCTCTCAAATGCGTCTGGAGCAACAGGTGGCGGAGCGTACCGCCTCGTTGCGCAGCCTCAACAAACAATTGCAGGCCGCGGCCGAAGTGGGGCGTGCGGTCGCTTCTCTGAGCGACCTGGACGAAATCCTCCAGGAGGCTACCCGCCTCATTGCCGCGCGCTTCAATGTGTACCATGTGGGCATCTTCCTCCTGGATGCCAGCGGCACCTATGCCGTGCTGCGGGCCGCCAACTCTGAAGGCGGGCGGCGGATGCTGCGCCGCGGCCACCGCCTGAAAGTGGGCGAAGAGGGGATCGTGGGCTATGTCACCGGCACCGGACGCCCGCGCATCGCATTGGATGTGGGTCGCGACGCTGTGCATTTCCGCAATCCCGACCTACCAGAAACCCGATCCGAGGCGGCGCTGCCCTTGCGTATCGGCAACCGTGTCCTAGGCGCATTGGATGTGCAAAGCACCCAATCCGCCGCCTTTAGTCGAGAAGAGCTCAACACCTTTCAGTTTCTGGCCGACTTGCTGGCCATAGCCATTCACAACGCCGAATTGTTGCGCCAAAGCCAGGAAGCCGTTGAAGAGATGCGGCGCGCCTACGCGCAGATCAGTCAGCGGGGTTGGGAAGCCTTTGTCCGCCAGCGCTCTGTGAAGGGCTACCGGCTGGACGACCAAGGCCACCTGCAACCGATCGCCGAAACCGAATCCACCCAACCTTCCCCGACCAACGAGAGCGCCCAGGTGTTGCAGGTACCCATCGAAGTGCGCGGCGTGCCGGTGGCCCATCTGCGCCTGCGCAAACCCGCCGATCGGCCCTGGAATGCCCCGGAGCGCCGTTTGGTTCAGGAACTCAGTCGCCGATTGAGCAGCGCGCTGGAAGGCGCCCGCCTATTCACCGAAAGTCAACGGCGTGCCGCCCAACTCCAAGCCGTAGCCGAAATCGCCCGCGACACGTCCACCACCTTAGACCTGGAAACCCTGCTTCGAAGTGCCGTGGAACTCGTCCGCGAACGCTTTGGCTTCTACCACGCCTCGGTCTTTCTCATAGACGAAGAAGGAAGATACGCCGAAGTACGCGCTTCCACAGGGGAGGCCGGGGCCGAGATGCTGCGCCGCCAGCACCGTCTGGCCGTTGGTTCAGCCTCTGTGGTGGGCCAGGCCGCAGCCAGGGGTGAACCGGTGGTGGTCAACGATACCCGGCACAGCGAGATTCACCACCCCAACCCCCTCCTGCCCGAAACCCGCGCCGAACTGGCCCTGCCGCTGAAAACCGTCGATACCGTCATCGGTGCGCTGGATGTGCAGGCCACCCGACCCCACGCCTTCTCCCAAGACGATGTCCAGGTGCTGCAGATTCTGGCCGACCAGTTGGCCGTGGCCGTGACTAACGCCCGGCTGTTTGCCGAAGTCCAGGAACACCTGGAATCCCATCGCAAGTTGCACGCCATCCTGGCCGCGGCCACTGCTACCCTCACGGTGGAGGAAGCGCTTCAACAGGCTGCCGAGGCAATCCACAAGATGTGGTCAGATCTGGCAGTGGCCTTTTTGCTGGCGAATCCCACCCAACGCACCCTGAGGGTCGTCGCCGCGAAAGGCCATCGCCAGCGGGAAAAGGCCCTGGGGATGGAAGTCCCTTATGGGCATGGCATCACCGGTTGGGCCGCTGAGCACCAAGAAATTGTGCGCAGCAACCGGGTGCAGGAAGATCCTCGGTATATCAAAGGGACGCCCGGTACTCAGTCGAAGTTGGCTATTCCCCTAATATATCGCGACGAAATGGTCGCCGTTATGGATCTGGAAAGCCCACGCCCCGGCGCCTTTGATGAGAGCGACCAGGAACTGTTCCGCACCTTGGCGACTTCATTGGCCGCTGTATTGACCAACATCCGCCTTCTGGAAGCTGCCCGCCGCCGCGCCGAGCAACTGCAACTACTCAACGAAATCTCCTCCATCGCGGCCACCCATGTGAATCAGGTGGAACTGCTCCAGGCAGTCCTGCCCCGCCTGGTCGAGGGTCTGGGCGGCCAAATCGGCGGCGCGCTGTTGCGCACCACCGGGCCATACTACAAGATAGTGGCCGCTTATCCCCCGGGCGCTCAACCCATCGTGGAAGACCTCTCCGACATCGTGGCCAGCGCCCTGGCGCAAAAGCGGCCTATCATCCTGCCGGCCACCGAGGGGCTCCCCCCTCAAGCCCAACCGCTGGCGCAGCAGAAAGGCATCCAAAGCATCGTCATGCTCCCACTGCTTTTCCGCGAAGAACTCGTCGGCGCGCTGCGCATCGGCTTGCCCGGCGAGCGCGCTTGGAGCGACGAAGAACAACGCCTGTTGGAGCAAATCGCCCGCCAGATCTCCACCTCACTGGAAGCGGCCCGCCTCTTTGAAGCCGCCACCCGCCGCGCCCGGCGAGAGCGCCTGGTGACCGAAATCACCACCCGCATGCGTGCCAGCAACGACCCCCAAGAAATCCTCCAAACTGCCCTGCGGGAACTGCAAAAAGCCCTTCAAGCCGAGATTACCCAGGTGGTGATCCTCGAAAATGGCGAAAACCTTTCCGAGGCATAGCCATGGCTATTCTCTTTGCCTTTGCCAACCAAAAAGGTGGTGTAGCCAAAACGACCTCTGTTGCGTCCTTGGGCGGTGCTCTGGTTGAACGGGGATCCCGCGTACTTGTGGTAGATCTGGATCCTCAAGGAAACCTGAGTCTGGCCGTAGGCATCAATCCCAGGCGCCTTCACCACCATGTGAGCGATTTGCTCCTTAACGCCACACCGGCTCAGGATCTCATCGTCCAGACCCGCACCCCTGGGCTGGATTTGCTTCCTTCGGGGCGCGCCTTGACCCTTGCCGAGCGCTACCTACCTACCCGACCGCACTATCAAACCATTCTCTCCACCATGCTACGCCCTCTGCCTTATGATTACATCATCCTCGACTGTCCCCCGGCGCTGGGCACCATCACTGCCACCGCCCTGGCCGCCACCGATGTCCTCGTTATCCCCACCCAGGCCGAGTATTTTTCGGCTTATGCCTTGCAAGCCATGCTCGCCATGATACGTCAGGTGCGCGCCACCACCAACCCGCATCTCGCTTACCGCGTGCTCATCACCATGTTCCGCACCCGCACCCGTGCCCTGCGGATCATCAAGGCCCGCCTGGAAGCCACCTTCGGCCAAGGTCTGTTCCAAACCACCATCGAAGTGGACACCAAACTGCGGGAAGCCGCCATCGCCGGGCTGCCCATCACCCACTACGCCCCCAAATCCCGTGCGGCCCGCCAATACCGCGCTCTGGCCCAGGAGTTGCTCGACTATGTCCAAACCCAAGAAACGGCTTCGGTCCGAACGGCTTGAAGAACTTTTCTCCGAATTGATGACCGCCTCCTCCGAACAGAGTGAGGCACCGCCCGCGGAGGCTGCCCCCCCAATGGTACGCTTCCGCTGCGACGGTCAGGGGCGCTTTGTGGCCTTTGACGACGCGCTGGCTCAAATCCTGGGCTACGCCGAGGAAGAACTGCGTCGCCTCACCTTGACCGAACTCATCCCCGATCTGGAACGCCACCCGCTCTATCGTCCCACCCTCGAAGGCGCCCAGGAAATCGCCGGGTTGGAGGTGCAGGTGCACGACGTGCGGGGAGGGACGCACTCGGCCGTCCTCTATCTGACGGCCGGCATCAACCAGGAGACCGAAGCCCTGGTGGGGATGTTGCAATTTCAGCACGCTGCCCCCTCCGCCCCAACGCCACCAGCGACCGGCACACGCTTTCTGCGTTCCATTGCGGCCCAAGAACAGCTGCAAGGACTGCTGCTCCAGGGCGAGCGCATCGCGCCGGCCCGCAAGCCCCTCACTCCGGCTGGGCAACAGGCGCTGCGGCAAAAAGCCCCGGTCATGCAACCCGCCCAGGCGGGCCAACCCGCCGTCCTGGCTGCTCCCGTCCCGTTGGCCGACACCGTAGGACTGCTGGAGGTGGTGCACCCCTCCCCGGATCGGATCTGGGATGAGGACGAAAAGCAACTGGCCGCCGAAATCGCCCAACAACTGGCCCTGGCACTGGAAAACGCCCGCCTCTTCCAAGCCGCGCAACGCCGCGCCACGGAGTTGCAGGCCCTGCTCGATTTGGCCCGCTCCGTAGCCCAGCAACTCAAACTGGAAAGCATTTATGCCGCCACGGACCAAGCACTCCAACAATTAATGAGCGCAGAAACCTTCCTCGTCGGCTTGGTCAACGAAGCCCAGAACGTTATTGACTTGGTTTACGGTCGAGACAGAAACATCCTCACTCCACCAGGCATCCAGATTCCCCTACAAGAAGGTCTGAGTGGGTATGTGGTGAAACATGCCCGTCCGGTCCTCATCAAGGACTTTGAAAACGTGGCCGAATTGCCCTTTCAACCGCGTACCATCCCCACCGGCGTCGATGAAAAAGTGGCCCGCTCAGCATTAGCGGCCCCTCTGCGCGTCGGCGATCGGGTCATTGGGGTGATCTCGGTTCAAAGTTACACGCCCAACGCTTATACGCCATCCGACCTCAACCTGCTCGCTGGCGTGGCGGATCAGGTCGCCCTGGCCATCCAGAACGCTCGCCTCTTCGAGCAGACACAACAAGCCCTAAACACCACGGCTCAACTTTATCAACTCACGGCCGCCTTCAACGCTGCCAGCACTTACGAGGAAATCCTGCACGCCCTGCGCGACTTCCTGGGCCAAGATGTGCATACCGTGGTCATCAGCCTCTTCGACCGCCCCTGGGATGACGAGAACCCACCCCAATGGATGATCCCGGTAGCCCACATCTCCGAATTAAACATCCCTCCCCAATTGGCTACCCAACGCTACCGGGTGAGCGACTTTCCCGAGGTGTTGCGCATTCGTGGTGGGGGGGACTTCATTCCTAACACCGCCCAGCATGACTGGAACGAAGCCGCTCAACGCCTTTATGCAGAGGCTCTCCAGGCTCGAGCCGTGGCTTTCGTTCCCCTCGTGGTTGGCGGTCAATGGATTGGGTTCCTCAACCTGCTCTACCGCCAGCCCCATGCCTTCACACCCGAAGAACAACAACAAATCATCGCCGTCTCCTCCCAGGCCGCCGTGGCTATACAAAACTTGCGCGCTCTGGAGAACATCCGGCAACAGGCCACTGAATTGGAGGCTCTCAATCGCCTGGCCCAAACCCTTAGCCAAACCCTGGACCTTCAAGAAGTCTTCCGTATTGCGTTGGAAGGTGTGCGGGACTTCCTTTATGTGGACGCCGGTTTGATTTCTTTTGCTCGAGACGATTCAGGGAACACCTTACAATTGACTAC
>DUEP01000025.1 GCA_011176535.1 Anaerolineae bacterium
TGCGAGCCGATCCCGTCTTCCGATGGGGCGGGGTTCCGGCGGATTTTTGGGCCGCCGCAGGGATGGTCCTCCTGGGAACGGCCCTCACCTTGTGGTCGCGGAGCGAACGATGAAATTCACCCTGGCTCTGGCGCAAATCGCCACCAAACTGGGGGACGTGGAAGCCAATCTGGAGAAACACCTGGCCTACATCCGTGAGGCCCAAGCCCAGGGGGCCGACTTGATCGTGTTCCCCGAACTGTCGCTGACCGGCTATGTGGTGCAGGACCTGGCCCCCTGGGTGGCCCGCCGCCCCACAGGCGAAGACCCCATTTTCGGGCCCCTGCTGGAAGCCAGTCGGCGGCTGGACATGGTGGTGGGCTTCGTGGACGAAGATCCGCGAAGCCGCTTTTACATTGCCGCCGCCTATCTCTCCGGGGGGCAGGTGGTGCATGTGCACCACAAGGTGTATCTGCCCACCTACGGCCTGTTCGACGAAGGGCGTTTCTTTGCCTGGGGCGACGCGGTGCGGGCCTTTGATACGCGCTTCGGGCGCATGGGCATCCTGATTTGTGAGGACTTCTGGCACGCCTCGCCGCCCTACCTCCTCTGGCTAGACGGCGCCGATGTGTTGCTCTTCACCTCGGCCTCGCCAGGCCGCGGCCTGACCGAGGCCCCGCAACTGGAATCGGCCCGCTGGGTGGAACACATCAACCGCGCCTACGCCAGCCTGTTCACCGTGTTCGTGGCCCATAGCAACCGCGTGGGCTTTGAGGACGGGCTGAACTTCTGGGGCGGCTCCACCGTGTTTGCACCCGACGGGAGTTTGCTGACCCAGGCTTCCTACTTCGAGGAGGCGCTGATGCTGCAAGAAGTGGATTTGCGCGAACTGCACCGCGTGCGGGCACGGCTACCCCTCCTGCGCGATGAACGCACCGCGTTGATGCAGCGGGAACTGGAACGCATCCTGGCCCAGCACGGCACCCGGAGGTAACCATGGCCCCCGAAATCAACCTAAAGATCAACACCAACCTGGCCCGGCGCATTCTCACCGGGTTCATCCGCAGCGAGATCACCCGCGTTGGCCTTTCGCGGGCCATTGTGGGCCTTTCGGGCGGTGTGGACTCGGCCCTGGTGTGCTTTTTGGCCGCCGAGGCCCTGGGCCCTGAGAACGTGCTCGCCGTGCGGATGCCCTACCGCACCTCCTCTCAAGCCTCCCTCGATCACGCCCAACTGGTCATTGAGGCCACCGGTGTGCACGCGCTGACAGTGGACATCACGCCCATGGTAGAACCGTACTTCGAGCGCTTCCCCGAGATGGACAAACGCCGACGGGGCAACATGATGGCCCGCGCGCGGATGATGGTGCTTTATGACCAGTCGGCAGCCTTCGGCGGCCTGGTCGTGGGTACGGGCAACAAGACCGAAATCCTGTTGGGTTACTCCACGCTTTACGGCGACTCGGCCTACGCCATCAACCCCATCGGCGACCTGTACAAGACCCAGGTGTGGCAACTGGCCGAGGCCATGGAGGTGCCCGAGGTCATCGTGCGCAAGCCCCCCACCGCCGATTTGTGGCAGGGGCAAACTGACGAGGCCGAACTGGGCTTTACCTACCGCGAGGTGGACCGTCTGCTTTACCTGCTGGTGGACAAGCGCTACACCCCCGAGGAGTGCATCGAGGCAGGTTTCACACCGGACTTCGTCCACGCCGTGGTGGAACGGGTGCGGCGCAATCACTTCAAGCGGCTGATGCCCCCCATCGCCAAACTGAGCAACCGCACCATCGGTTACGACTTCCTTTACTTGAGGGACTGGGGGACTTGAAGCGTGCCCGGATGCCCAGATGCCCGGTGCCGGGATGGGCCGAGGCGCTGGCGACCTGCCGTGCCCCAGGCCGGGTATCCGGGTTTTCCGGTGCCACCGATGGATGGTCAAAACCTTGACACCCGGATTTCAAGGATCGCCCATGACCTTTGGCTTTCCTCCCGCTTTGCGCGAACGCCGCTTTGTCATCTTTTGGCTGGGCCTGATGGTCTCCGTGGCCGGGTCCCGAATGCAGTTCTGGGGCCTGGCGCTGGCCCTCACCGGGGCCACCGACACCGTCAGCATGGTCATCCGCAACACCATCCGTCAGTTGCAAACCCCCGACGAACTGCGTGGGCGCATGACCAGCATCAACCAGATCTTCTTCGTCGACGGGCCGCAACCGGGGGAACTGGAAGCCGGGCTGGCGGCCCAGATGTTGGGCGCGCCCCTGGCTGTGGTGACCGACGGCCTGGGCTGCATCCTCGCCGTGGGCTGGATCGCCAAACGCTGGCCGCAACTGCTGCGCTACAACGGCGACGAGCCCATCCTGGCCGGGGCGGGGTAAGCCTGGCGCGCCTTTTGCCATGGGCCCTCCCCCTGCCCAGAGAGGCAGACGATACAAGACGCTGCGCGGCCACCCCACGCAGCGTCTTGTTTCTTTCCCCCTCTTGACAACCTGCCCCCATGGGGATACAATGAGACTGAGATACAAAGATACACTCAGAGGGGCTCATGAACTGGAAAACGCGTCTTCGCCTTTCCTGGGCCGACCGCCAGAGTTGGGCCGAGCAAATCCGCGACCAGTTGCGGACGATGATTCAGAGCGGCCAACTGGAGCCGGGGCAACGCCTTCCCCCGGTACGCGAACTGGCCCAGGCCCTGGGCGTCCATTTCAACACCGTGGCCCGGGCCTACCGCTTGCTGGCCCAGGAGGGATGGATCGCCTTACGCCACGGACGCGGCGCATATGTCCGCGACGCCCAGCCCGAGCCCTGGGCTCAAGAAGCCCTGGAGGACCTGGCCCGGCGCTTTGTCGAGCAGGCCGCCTGGTTCGGTTTCGACGCTCCGGCCATCCGAGAGGCCCTGGAAGCGGCCCTCCAGCAACGCTTTCCAATGCCCTCCGAACCTCAAACCACCCAACCCAGGAGGTGAAGGGATGAGGCTTTCCCGAGGTGTGCGCGTGAGTGTGCTCGTTATGCTGCTGGTGGCGTGGGGCCTGACCTGGTGGGCCTATCCTCGCATGCCAGCGCAGATGGTCACCCACTGGGGCCTGGMAGGRCAACCCAACGATTGGATGCCYCGCCTGTGGGGCACCCTGATYGGCCCGCTCACGCTGACCATCMTYGCCCTGCTGTATTTCGGGTTGATTCCGGCCATCGAACCYTGGCGCGAAAACCTGCAGCGTTTCTGGGAGGTGTACACCCAGACCGGGCTGGCGTTGCTCCTCTTCCTCCTCCTGCTCCACGGTTACACCATCGCCTGGAAYCTGGGCTATCTYTGGGACATTCGCCGGTTCATCGGCGTCCTCATGGGACTGCTATTCGCCGCCCTGGCCCGCTTGCTGCTCCACRCGCGCCCCAACTGGTTCATCGGCATCCGCACACCCTGGACATTRAGCAGCCCCTGGGTGTGGCRGCAGGTGCATCGCCAYGGCGCMTACRCCCTTGCCGCCATCGCGCTGCTCTGGCTGTTGGGCRCGCTCTGGCCCYTCCTCTTGACCGTGGCCCTGGCYGCCACCCTGCTTTGGGCCSTCGGGTTGATYGCGTACTCCTACTGGCTCTACCAGCGGAAAGCCCGCGCCGGGGCYCCATAGGCGCTCGTGTTNNNCTNTCCCCGCAAAACACACAAGCCCCCCAGGWCTCTCTGGGGGGCTTGTTCTCTGCYAAGGCGACGGCGGGATTCGAACCCGCGAATCAGGGCTTTGCAGGCCCCTGCCTTACCACTTGGCTACGTCGCCAGATAAAATTTGGCTGAGGGCAAATGACCACGATCACGGTGCCACCTGCCCTCAGCCATTTGCCCTTCCCTAACTGAGCGGGCGACGGGACTTGAACCCGCGACCTTCTCCTTGGCAAGGAGGCGTTCTACCAACTGAACTACGCCCGCATCGTTCCTAGGTGGCGAAGGCCGGAATCGAACCGGCGACACAGGGATTTTCAGTCCCCTGCTCTACCAACTGAGCTACCTCGCCACCTTGCGTCCCGATTTTAACCGTGATAAAAGCCCTTGTCAAGGGAGCGACCTGTTTCTGCCCAACCCCGCACCCCAGGCCCCCTTTTGACCGGGATAAGGTAGAATAAAACCACACCGCACCCACCCCACGGAGGAAAACCATGGCTCTTCCCCAGGACACCGAAATCACCACCAAAGCCGGATATGTAGCCATTGCCGGACGCCCCAATGTGGGTAAATCCACCCTCATCAACACCCTGCTGGGCCAGAAAATTGCGGCGGTTTCCCCCAAGCCGCAGACCACCCGCAAACGCCAACTGGGCATTCTGACCGAGCCCCGGGGCCAAATCATCTTCATCGACACGCCCGGCATCCATAAACCGCTGCACAAATTGGGCAAAGCGATGAACTGGGAGGCGGTGCAGGCCTTTGAAGACGCCGATGTGGTGCTCTTCATGGTGGATGTCAGCCGCCCTCCCCACCCCGAAGATGAACTGGTGGCCCAGCGCATTCAAGAAGGCGCGCCTAACCTGCCCGTGGTGCTGGCCCTTAACAAAGCCGACGCCGTGGCGGAAGATGTCCTTCAGGCACGGCGCGAGGCCTACGAAGCCCTGGCACCCCAGGCCAGGCCGGTGGTCATCTCGGCACTCACCGGCCAGGGGTTGGACGCCCTGTTGGCCCTGCTGTTCGATTTGCTGCCCGTCAGCCCACCCTACTACGACGACGAAACCCTGACCGACCTCTACGAACGCGACATCGCCGCCGACCTCATCCGCGAAGCCGCCCTGCTGCACCTGCGGGACGAAGTGCCCCACAGCATCGCCGTGCGCATTGACGAGTACAAAGAACGCGGCGAGCACGGCGCGTACATCGCCGCCACGCTCTTCGTCGAGCGCGATTCGCAGAAGGGCATCGTCATCGGCAAAGGGGGCAGCATGTTGAAACAAATCGGTACCACTGCCCGCCAGGCCATTGAGGCCATGAGCGGCCGCAAGGTCTTCCTCGACCTGCGGGTCAAGGTGAGTAAAAACTGGCGCAACAACGCGAGCACCCTGCGGCGATTCGGCTATCGCCTTCCCCCGGAGCGTCCGTGATGCCCTTCCCCCTTGGCCGCTCCTGGCCGCGGGGCTGGTCATGCGCCACCGGCCCGCCACCACCCAGAGCGGTCGGTGCCTCGGCACCTCACCGAACCCGGCGTCATCCTCGCCGTGCTTGCACGGCTGGGCATATGGGGAAGCAAGGTTTTTCTCCTAGCCCTGCTTTTTCCCTTGTGGGCCACATTTTCTTGTGCCTCCAGAGAACGGTTCACGGCAAGATGGGAGTCTTTCTCCCAGCCGTCTGGCCTATGGCTGGTGCTTTCCAGGTTCAGGGCAGACCCCTCCAGCGTGGGGCCGTGGTTCGTGCTGCACATCGCGATGTGGAGCAGCACACGCTTTTAGCGCAACCCAGCGACCGCCCTGCACCTCTGCGAGCAGAAAGCGCGGCGCACTGCCGTGGGCCTGTACGCCCTCCATGCTCTGGGTCACCATCCGCACCTGGCAGCAGGGATGGCGCGCTGCGCATCAGCCTGGGCGCCGCCCCATATTCACCTCAGACGCCCTGCTGATGGGGCCTTCTGCCGTACACGGTCTCGCAGGTAGTGAACCGTCCGTCTCTTGGTATAATTTTCCCATCATTCTCACACCGCTCCACGGCCAGAGGAGCGGAACATCCCCAGACAAGGAGGAGGATCATGCCCCGGTTAGAAATCATCGAAGGCATCGGCCCGGTGTACGCCGCCAAATTACGCGAAGCCGGGATCGCCACCACTGAAGCGCTTTGGAAGAAAGGCGCCAGCCGTCAAGGGCGCAAGGAACTCGCCGCCAGGACCGGCCTCAGCGAAGGCCAGATCCTGGAATGGGTGAACCATGCCGACCTGTTCCGCATCAAAGGCATCGGCCCTGAATACGCCGACTTGCTGGAAGCCGCCGGGGTGGACACGGTGCCCGAACTGGCTCAGCGCAACCCTGACAACCTGTACCAAAAACTCATCGAGGTCAACGCCACCAAAAAACTGGTGCGCCGCTTGCCCACCCTGGACATGGTCAAGGATTGGGTTGCCCAGGCCAAGGCCCTGCCCCGCGTCATCGAATACTGAACCCCCGCTTCCCAAAGGCAAAAAAGCGATGGAGGAAACCTCCATCGCTTTTTTTGCCCCAGAGGCGGTTCACGGTGCCACCTCTCCACGCAACGCCTGTTGCAGCCACTCACGGTAGGCGTCATTCCAAAGCAACACAAACGCTTTGCTGGGAGGGGCTTCCTTCTCCTTGGGAATGGCCCAGATGTACACCTCGCCTTTCGTCTGGGTGAGCAAATCCACGGGCACAGCGTAGAATACCGGTTGGTGGTTCTGGGAAGCCATCACTCCCAACAAACAGGTGGCCCGGGCCAGATCCTCCGCGGTCAAATTGGAAAGTTGCATCCGCTTGAAGGATTCCAAGATTTGCGGCAGTTGTTCCAAAGTTTCGCTCTGCAACAGGCTCTTCAGCACGCCTTTGAGCAACCAGGACTGGCGCTGAATGCGCACAAAGTCGTTGCTATCCATGCGGATGCGAGCAAGTTTGAGCGCATCCCGACCGTTCAGCCAATGCTGCCCGGCGCTGAAGTTGGCGTGGGTGTTCTTGTCCTGCAGAGGGTAGGGGAAATACACCGGAACGCCGCCGATGGCGTCAATAAAACGGGCAAACCCCTCCGCCCCCACCACCAGATAGCGATCCACATGGATGCCGAAATTCTCCTCGATGGTGGCCGCCAACTGCAAGGCCCCCGATTCCGGCGGCGCATCCCACACAAAGTTCCTCGTACCCAAGAAGTAGGCTGAGTTGAGTTTCACCGGGCTGTGATAAGGAGCACTTTGGGGGAGATCCACACGCAAATCTCGCGGCAGGGGGACCACCCGCACGGCAGGATCCACGAAGTCCAGGTAAACCAACCGAACGGCATCGGCCATGCTGTACAGATTGGGGTAAGCCCCCACGACGAGCACGGTCAGCGAGCGCACATGGCCGCACACCGGCGCAGGGGTGGGGGTAAAGGTGGGCGTCGGCGTAAGGGTGGGCGTGGGGGACTGCGTTGGGGTGGGCGTCGAGGTCAGGACCGGGGTGGAGGTCGGCCGAGGCGTCGCCGTGGGCGATGCGGGCGGCGCGGCGCAGCCGGCGAGCAGCCAGCCCAGCACAAGCAACCCTACCATCCGTCGTAAGAGAGCCCTCATGGTTCACCTCCTCACCTAAGAGACACCTAACCGCCGATGGAGGTCTTCCCAAGCGGCGTAATGGGCTTCCAGTTTCTTTTGCAAAGTCGCATAAGTCTCCCCCAGCCGGCGCACTTCCTGGGGATCTTCAGGCGGGCGGGCCAGGCGCTCTTCCAGTTGAGCGAGTTCCTCTTCCAACGCACCAATTTCCTCTTCCAGGGCCACAATGCGTCGCTCCAGTTTGCGCCGCTCGTTCTTGGACAGCGGAGCGGGGCCGGACCGTTGAGGCGGTCCCGCTTCCCGGGGCGCGGTACCACCTCGGGGTTCCTGTTCCTGCATCTCCCCGGTCTGGAGCTCCGCCCGTTGGGTGCGGTATTCCTCGTAGGTCCCGGCGAAGACCACCAGGTGGGCCTCGTCAGGCAAGATTTCCCAGATTTGGGTCGCCAGGGCCTGAATCAGGTAACGGTCATGGGAGACCAATAAAATCGTGCCGGGATACTCGGCCAGTACGGTTTGCAAGGCCTCCTGGGCGGGGATATCGAGGTGATTGGTAGGCTCGTCAAGAAGCAGGAAATTGGCTCCCCTGAGGGCCAGTTTGGCCAGCGCCAGACGGCCCCGCTCCCCGCCGGAGAGCACGGCCACAGGCTTGGCGATATCGTCGCCGCGGAAGAGGTAGCGGGCCAGGTGGTCCCGGGCCTGGGCCGGGGTGAGGTGAGGCGCAGCGGTGAGCAGTTCGTCCAGCACCGTATGGCGGGGGTTGAGGTCGGCGGCGGCTTGGGCGAAGTACCCGATACGCAGCGAGGCGCCCAACTGCACCTGACCGGCATAGGGCGGCACCTGACCGAGAACAGTCTTGAGGAAAGTGGTCTTACCTGCGCCGTTGGGGCCGATGAGGGCCGCGCATTCACCCCGGCGCAGGGTCAAATCGGGCACGCGAAAGAGCGGACGCGGGACGTCGGGGTATCCGACCACCAGGTCGTAGGTCCGCAGCACCAGATCTCCCGAACGGGCACCATGCCCCAGGCGAATCTTGGGCCGTGGCGGGCGCGCATCGGGAAATCGCAAGGCCTTGAGCCGCGCTTCGGCTTCGGCCACGGTGAAGGTGTCGGCGTGGAGATCCAGTTCGGCGCTCAAACGGCTCCAGGCCACATCTTCCAAAGCCCGCAAACCGCCTTTCTCCAGAGCCAGGATGGCGCGACTCAGGCGGCGCAGTTTCCCCTTGGCCTGGGCCGTGTTTTGCCCGGCGATGTGCCGTTTGATGTGATCCAGATCTTTGTGCAACCGGGCGATCTCGGCCACAAAGCGATCCCGTCGCTCCTGCCAGCGTTGTTCCCGCTGGCTCAAATAAGCCGTGTAATTGCCGCGGTAAACCTCCATGCCGTGGGGGCTCAACTCCCAGATGGTTTGGGCGATCTGATCGAGAAAATAGCGGTCGTGAGAGACAAAGAGCAGCGCACCGGGAAAAGCCCGCAGATAGCCTTCGAGAAACTCCACGGCCTGCAAATCGAGATGGTTGGTCGGTTCGTCGAGGATGAGCAAATCGGGCTCTTCCAGGAGCAACCGGGCCAGATGAGCGCGGATGCGCTGGCCGCCGGAAAGATGGGCCAATGGACGATGCCATTCCTCCGCGGCAAAGCCCAGACCATGCAACACACGGTGCACACGCGCCGGGTAGGTGTACCCTCCCCGCTGCTCGAACTGGGCCTGGAGCCGACCGTAGCGCGCCAGCAGCCGCTCATCCGTGGGGGCCTTTCCCAAGGCCGTCTCCAGCTCGTGCAGCCGGGCCTCCATGCGGCGCAACTCGGCAAAAGCCTGCAACGCCAGGTCGTACAAGGTGCCCTGCGCCTGAAAGTCAGCGTTTTGCGGGAGGTGCCCGATACGTAAACCTCTGGCCCGTTGCACCCGCCCCTCGCTGGGGCTTTCTTCACCCACCAGGATGCGCAACAAGGTGGTCTTGCCGCTGCCGTTGGGCCCCACAAGACCGATGCGGGCCTTTCTGGGGACGCTCAGGCTGACCCCCTGGAAGAGGTCCAGCGCCCCAAAGGATTTCGCCAGGTTCTGTGCAGTAAGCAAGGCCATGATGGCTAATTATACCTGGGAGGCCGCAGGCAGCCCCGGCACGGAGGTTGCACCCCTGCTGCCAAGGCATGATATACTCAAGCCTCAGGGAGAGCCATGAGAACGCCAACCGCATCCCCACGCACCCGACGGCGCACCTCGCATCGATCCTGGTGGGCTGAATTTCGTGCACGCCCCACCTGGAAACTGGACCTGGCGCTGGGCACCATCGGCGCGCTGATGGTGCTCATCGTGGCCGTGGCCGCCATGCTCTTGTGGCGCTGGTGGACCTCCCCATTGGACACGCCCCCAACGCCCCACGCTGCCCAACCAAAGGCCCAGGCCGGGTTGCCCATCGACCCGACCGCCTTGGCCGCCCTCCCCACCGCCATGCCCAACGCCCCCCTCCCGCCTCAACCCTGGGACGGCCACAGTCGGGTCAATCTACTCCTGATGGGCGTGGATACCCGCGTGTGGGACTCCAACTGGGGCGCGCCTCGGGCCGACACTCTGATCCTGCTCACTTTGGAGCCCGCCACGCAAACCGGGGGCATGCTTTCCATCCCGCGGGACCTGTTCGTCGAGATTCCCGGCTTCGGTTACGGCAAGATCAACACGGCTTACGCCATCGGACAGGGCAACTTCGGCGAGTGGGGGGGCGCTACACTGACCGTACACACCGTGGAGCGCCTGCTGAGGGTCTCCATCCCGTACTTCGCCGTGGTGGATTTTCGCTCTTTCGTGCTACTCGTGGACGCCATGGGCGGCGTCAAAGTGGACATCCCCGAAACCATCGTGGTGGACATCCAGACGGCCCAAGGCTACAAGTCGATCCGGCTCAACCCCGGCCGCCAGACCATCAACGGCCAGATGGCGTTGGCCTACGCCCGCAGCCGCGCCAAGCCGGTCAACGGCCTGGACGGCGATTTTGGGCGCATGTACCGCCAGCGCCTCATCCTCATGGGGATGCTCAACCGCCTGAAAGAGCCCTGGGCGTGGAAACGCCTCACCGCCCAGGCCCCTTTCCTCTACCACGAACTTACCCAATCGCTGAAGACCAACGTCCGCCCTCAGGATGCTGTGGCCTGGGCGCGCATCGTAGCTAACATGCGGCAGGACCACATCACGACCCTGACCATCGGCCACGGCCAGACCACAGCCGCTTTCTACAACGGGATGTACATCCTGCGCCCGGACATCGAGGCCATCTCCGCACTCCGCGATCAATTATTCGCCCCCCCGTACCCCAC
>DUEP01000026.1 GCA_011176535.1 Anaerolineae bacterium
CCGGCCACGGTGGCCGAGCCGCCAAAGACGGCCACATCGCCGCGCACTAAGGCTCCCTGTTCGATAGTGACCGAACCGCCAAAGACGACCAGGTTGCCGTCCACGGTTTTGCCGGCGGCTAGGGTGAACGATTCGCCGAAGATCACCCGGCCTTGGCCGGGCCCGGCGGCGTAGGCGGGCGCGGGCCAGGCGAGAAACAGCAGGAGCACAAACGCCAACGCCATGGACAGGACGCGCAAACTTCCTTTGTTCATCGGGAACCTCCTGTTGGGTGGGTGAGCGAGAGGTCAGCCTCTCCAGGAGCGGGCCAGGGAGGGCCGGGCGCTCTGGAGGAGCAGCCAAGCCCAGAAGACCACCAGAGCGGCGCCGCTCAGGCTGCTTCCGGCCAGCAGCAAGGCGCTCAGCGGGCGTGGGAGCAGGTCGGCGAGGGCGCGCAGCAGAACCCAGAGGGCGTGAGCCTGCGCAGCCCAACGCACCCCGGCGATGAGCCGTCCCACGAGCCAGGTGAGCGGGGAGAGCCCCAGTAGGGCGCTCAGGAGCAGCGCGAGGATGGCCCCTGCCCCGGCAAGCAACCCGGCCACCCAGGCCTGCCGTCGGCGCCGACGCACCTGCGCGGCGCGATAGACCTGCCAGCGCGCCAGATACCCCGGGCGCGGGGCGGCTTCGGGGTAGTGGCTCAACCCCCGGCGCGCGGCCCGCCACCCCAGGTCCAGGGCCTGGCAGGGTGCGCATTGGGCCAGGTGACTTTCCAGGGCCGCGCGTTGCTCCGGGGTGAGGGCCTCTTGCTCCAGAATCCAGGTGGCATAGGGTTCATGCATGGGACGGCTCCTCGAGTGTGGCCAGTTCGGCGCGATAAGCCTGGGCCAGGGCTCGCCGGGCACGGAACAGGCGGCTCTTGACCGCGCTTTCGCTGAGGCGGAGGGCCTGGGCCATCTCGCGGTACGATGCGCCCTCCCAGTAGCGCAGCAGGATCAGCGCGCGTTCTAGGGGAGGGAGTTGCCCCACCAGCCGGCGGATGCGTTCCCGCTCCTCCTGGGCCAGGAGGTGTTCTTCGGGCGTGAGGGTCTCTGCCGGAAGCGCTTCGCTCCAGGGGGCCCTGGCTCGGCGACGGCGTAATCGGTCAATGGCGTGATGGGCCGCGATGCTCAGCAGCCAGGTGCGGAAAGAGCGTGATGGGTCGTATCTCTTCAGGTTCCGGTAAGCCCGCCAGAAGGCCTCTTGCGTGGCCTCCTCCGCTTCGTCGGGGTCCTCCAGCAGGCTCAGGCAAAGGGTGTACACCCGCCGGTAATAGCGCGCCACCAGCCTGTCGAAGGCTTCGGTATCGCCCTGACAGGCCCGGAGCACCTCGGCTTGCTCCTCAGGGGTGGACGCGGCGTGGGGTATGGACATCATGGCTCCGTGGAGAAGGATTTTCATAGTTTTCTACGCCCTTCGGCGGCAAAAGTTGCACGGAAGAGTGGCACCTGGGGAGGGTTATTGTACAATTTAACCGCCTGGAGCGGGGCTGTTTCTGGACCTTGTGAGACCTTCCCGCTCTCCGATTTGTCCCTCATCCCTTGCTGCATACTGACTCCGGAGAAAGCCCATGTCTCAGGTCTTCGTTTCCCATCACCCCCTCATTGAACACAAACTCACCCTCTTGCGGGATAAACGCATCGACTCTACCCGGTTTCGGCAACTGGTGCGCGAAATCGCCACGCTGCTCACTTATGAGGCCACCCGCGATCTGGCCACCGAGCCTCTGGAAGTGGAAACGCCCCTGATGAAGGCCCAGGGCGTGCAATTGCGGGATCGCATCGGTCTGGTGCCTATCCTGCGGGCCGGGCTGGGCATGGTGGAGGGCGTGTGGGCCCTGTTGCCCTCGGCGCAGGTGTGGCACATCGGCCTCTACCGCGATGAGCGTACCTTGAAGCCGGTGGAATATTACAACAAATTCCCCGTGGAGCCGACGGTGTCGCTGTGCCTGATTCTTGACCCCATGCTGGCCACCGGAGGCTCTGCCGTGGCCACGGCGGATATCCTCAAGCGCTGGGGCGTGAAGCGCATCAAGTTCGTCGGGCTGATCGGCGCGCCGGAAGGCATCGCGTTGATGCAAGAACGCCACCCGGACATCCCCATCCATCTGGCGGCGGTGGACGAGCGGCTCAACGAGCGCGGGTACATTCTGCCCGGCTTGGGTGATGCGGGAGACCGTCAGTTCGGCACGGGGTGAGAGGGTCTTAGGCGGCGAACCACCAATCCTCGCCCTCGATCAGCCCTTGCGCTTTCAGGCGCTGGCGGATCAGAGCCCGGGCCCCGGCGGCGCCCACGGCGGCCACCAGGGCGGGGTGGTGAGCCTCGGCCCACAACTTGGAGAGGGCTTCCGGCGCGTGGACGGGGAGGCCGTGGCGGGTGCGCCCGATTTTTCTGGGGTCGATGTCGATGTAAGCGCGCAGGGGCACGCCGAAGGACAGGAGCATCCGCCCTAAGCGGCGTCCGGTGGGCCCGGCGCCCCAGAGGAACACGGCATCCCGGTCGGTCAGCGGCCCGTGGGCCAGGTAGAAGGCCTTGGCCCGCTGCAAGTTCTCGGTGGTGCAGCGGGGGTCAATGCGCGTGAGGCGATTGGGCCGCTCGCGCCAGCGCAGCAGCACCTGAGGGATCTTGCCGAAGCGGGCGCCAGCCAGGTACAGGCGCAGCCACAAGTCGTAATCTTCCGGCCATCCGGGGTCACGATAGCCGCCCACGGAAAGCACCACCTCACGGCGGAAGACCACGCTGGGGTGGGTGAGGGGGCTTTCGACGAAGATTTCCCGCCGGATGGCCGCATCGTCGAGCAGGGCGTTTTGCCAGGCTAAGTAGCGCCGCAGGCCCTGCCCCACCCGGTGCGGGGGGAAGGGCTCCACCTGGCAGCCCACCACGGCCACCTGAGGATGCGCTTCCAGAAAGGACACCTGGGCAGCCAGCCGTTGGGGCAGGGCGATGTCGTCGGCGTCCATCCGGGCCACCAGGGGCGCGCGGCACAGGGCCAGGCCGGCCTGAAGGGCGGCGACCACCCCGTGATGAGGGCGACGCACTACCCGCAGCCGCGGCTCCCGCGTGGCCCAGGCCGCCAACAGGCGCGGGGTGCTGTCCGTGGAGCCGTCGTCGATGGCCACGATCTCGAAGTCCTGGAAGGTCTGCCGCCGCAGGCTTTCCAGGGCCTCGTGCAGCGTGTCTTCGGCGTTGAAGACGGGAAGCAGCACCGAGAGCCGGGGACGTTTGGCCTTCATCTTTCCCATGCCTCTTTGTCCTTTGCGGGTTTTCCGGATACAATGGGCGCACATGGGCGTCACGCCCTGGTGGCTGCGGCGCCTTTATGCCCCCCGCCATTTCTCCGTGGAAGGAGGGACCTATGACGACCATCACTTTTCAGGAATGGCTCCTCGTCGCAGCGAGTTTCCTGCCGCGCCTCATCATGGCGCTGGTGCTCTTCGTGGCCGGATTGGTGGTTTCGGGTTGGCTGGGAAAGGCTTTGGGCGTTTTGCTGCGCCGCCGTAAGACGGACCCGGAAGTGATCCTGCTTTTGCAGCAACTCACCCGCTGGGGGCTGATGGCCCTGTTCACTGTGGTGGCCTTGCAGCAGGTGGGCTTTGATATGACGGCCTTCCTCACCGGTTTGGGGGTGCTGGGCTTCACCGTGGGCTTTGCCATTCAGGATGTGAGCAAGAACTTCGTGGCTGGGGTTTTGCTGTTGTTGCAGCAGCCTTTTGACATCGGCGACGCCATCCAGGTGGGCGATTACGCCGGGGTGGTGTTGAACATCAACCTGCGGGCCACCGAGATGCGTACCTGGGACGGCCGGCGGGTCTACATCCCCAACGCCGATGTGTACACCCAGGCGATCATCAACTACACCCGCACCCAGGCCCGCCGCATCGAGATCACGGTGGGCGTGGCCTATGACACGGATCTGACCCAAGCCCGTGAGGCGGCGCTGGAAGCCGTGCGTTCGGTGCCCGGCGTGCAGGAGGACCCTGCTCCCACCGTCGTTTTCCACACCTTTGGCGAGTCCTCCATTGACTTTACCGTGTACTTCTGGATCGACCCCAAAGAGACCGGTCTTTGGGAGGCCAAGAGCGCCGCGGTCCAGGTTGTTCATCGGGTGTTCCAGGAGAAGGGCATCGAGATTCCCTTCCCCATCCGGACGGTGTATCTGCACCAGTGAGGCGACTTGAGCGGTAAAGCCGCTCAAGTCGTCTGTTCTTCTCGAAAGCCCGGCTCGTGGAACTTCTCCACCTGATAGGTCCATACCTGCAAGGGTTGGGTCAACCAGCAGTCGGCCGGGGCACCCATTTTGAGGCATAGATGGCTCAGGAAGGTGGCCGGGGTGGGCAACTGATCCCACACCTGAGGGAGGAAGGTGGCCTTGCGCCAGCCGTCGGAGAGCACCACGCCGTCCACATGGGGGCGCAGACGGCGCAGCAGGTCCTCGGGGCGCTCATAGGGCAGGGGCTCCGGCGGCGTGAGGTAGGAGACTTCCAGGCGAATATCATCCAACTCGTCGGGGGTCACCGGAGGGAAGCGCGGATCGTGCAGCGCAGCGGCAATGGCGTGCTCGCGCACATCTTCGGCCAGAGGCTGATGGGCCTCCAACGCGCCGATGCACCCCCGCAGCCGCCCATTTTTGGTGAGGGTGACGAAGGTGGCTCCCGGCTCTTTCAGGCGCGGGGGCAGGCTGTCCCAATCCAGGGGAGGCAGTTTGCGACCATGGACGCTATGCTCCAGGGCCTCGCGGGCCAAGCGCAGCAGGACCTGGCGTTCTTCCTCGCTCAAACGGGCCATGGTCTCACCTCCTGCGGGGGGTCAGCGGGCCAGGCGATGGTAATCGCGGTTGAAGTACACCAGGGGGAGGGCGGCGTGGCCTTTGCGTGCGGCCTGGACCGCGCCGATGACCAGAGTGTGGGTGCCCACCTCTAGCGTCTGGGCCACCCGGCAATCGAGATAGGCCAGCCCCTCGGCGAGCAGCGGCGCGCCGGTGACCAGGGTCAGGGTCTCCACACCGTGAAAGCGCTCCGGCCCCTCGACCTGACCGGCGAAACGCTCGGACAGGTCGGCCTGGTGTTCGGCCAGGATGGTCACGCCGAAGAAACCGGCTTCCAGCACGGCCTGGCGCGTTTGCGCGTCGCGCGCCAGGGAGACCAGAACGTAAGGCGGATCCAGGGAGACCGAGGTCAGCGAACTGACCGTCATGCCGTAGGGCTGTCCCTGGTAGAGGGTGCTGACCACGGTCACTCCGCTGGCCCAGCGACGCATGGCCTGACGCAGCGCCTCGGGCAAGGGAAGCGTCATGAGCAAAGCCTCCTGAGCGGGGGTGTGTTCATCTTAGCGCAGGTCGGGGAGGGCGTCAAGCGTTTGCGGATTTGGCTTTCTCGTTGTATACTCTTAGCAACTCACCCAGCAAAGCGGAGGTCGCAATGGAGGTCACCGTCTCGCGTGAAGCCCTGGCCCGTGGGTTGAACATCGTTTCTCGGGCCGTCGCCACCCGCAGCACGCTGCCCGTGCTGGCCAATGTGCTCCTGGCCACCGACGAGGGGCGTTTGCGTCTTTCGGCCACCAATCTGGAGATGGCGATCACGTGCTGGATTCCGGCCAAGGTGGCTGAGGAGGGGGCCATCACCGTCCCGGCGCGCACCTTCAACGACCTGGTGAGCACCTTCCCCAACGAAGGCGTGACCCTGAAGGTGGAGGAAGGCTCGGTAACCCTGGATGTGCGTTGCGCCTCCTCCCACACCGACATTCGGGGCATCGACGCCGATGAGTTCCCGCCCCTGCCGGTGCCCGATTTTAGCGACGGCGTGCGGCTGCTGGTGGAAGACTTCCGCGAGATGGTGCAACAGGTGGCCTTTGCCGCGTCCACCGACGATGCGCGGCCGGTGTTGACCGGCGTCCTGCTGCGGGTACGGGGGGATCAGATGACCCTGGCGGCCTCGGACGGCTATCGCCTTTCGGTGCGTTACGCCGATCTTCCCCAGCCTGCAGGCAGCGACCTGGAAGTCATCGTCCCTGCGCGGGCGTTGACGGAACTGGCGCGCATTGCCGACCCGGAGGGTGAGTTGGCGTTGGTGGCCCCGCCCGAGCGCGGGCAGATCATCTTTCGCGTGGGCGAGGCCGAGTTGGTTTCGCAACTCATCGACGGGGAGTATCCTGCCTTCGAGCAGATCATCCCGCGCAGTTATCACACCCGCACCGTGMTCTCCACCGAGGCYTTCCTCAAGGCCTGCAAGCAGGCGGAAATCTTCGCCCGCGAAGGAACCAACATCGTGCGCCTGGACATCACTCCCGGGGGCGACAAACCAGGCGRGTTGCGGGTCTCCTCTCAATCGGAGACCGGTTCCAGCGAGACYACCCTGCTGGCCACAGTGGAGGGTGACCCCATCGTCATYGCCTTCAATGTGCGCTTCCTGCGCGAGGCCCTGGAGGCGGTGAAGAGCCCCGAAGTGGCTTTGGAGACCACCGCCCCTGCCAGCCCCGGYGTGGTGCGCGCRGTGGGCGATGAACACTTYCTGCATGTGGTGATGCCCATGCATTTGTCCTGAAGCGCCCCCAACGGTTGCCCAGACAGCGGAGCAGCGCCAAGCTGGGCCAGGGCCTGACCTTGGCGCTGTTCGTGTGTTGCCCCATACCTTGTTAGGCTCCCCCTTGCCGCGGTAGGTTCCCATGACCCTTCCGAAAAGCGCCACCGATCCCCTGTGGCGGATCTACATCACCCTGGCCCGCTATCCCATCCTGCGCACGCGCATCCGGGCGCGCATGCGCCAGGAGTTGTTTCGGCGAGGGGTGATCACGCCCAAAGAGTTCGAGGCCCGGGTGCGGGAGGAGGCTATTCGCTCCCAGTACGCTGAAGGGCTGCAGGACCCTTATAGCGAGGAACCGGCCGAAATTTGGGAGACCCGTCTGGACCGGGTGCGCAGTCACCTCACCGATTTTTACTTCGCTTACAATCTGCCTTTCGATTTGTTCGAGGAGATTGTCCGCGGGGTGTTGGCCGAACGCGCCCCCCGGCCGGAGGAGATCGAAGTCGGCTTCAACCCCGAACTGGCCCCGCTGCCCATGCTCTTCGAGCAGGCCTATCACATCCTGAAAATGTCCCCGGAGCAGCGGGCCAAGCAGCAGGCGCGCCTCCAGGAGATTAAAGTGGTGCTCATCCGCACCCTGGTCAGCGACCAGTTGGACTATGTGAGCCTGGCTAAAGACTGGCTGACCGTGCAGGACCTGGATCAGATTCGCAAGCGCAAAATCGGGCCGGGGAAAATCGGCGGCAAGGCGGCCGGGATGTTGCTGGCTTACCGGATCCTTCAGTCCGAGGCCCCCGAGGAGGTGCGCTCGTTGATTCGCATCCCGGAGTCCTATTACCTGGGCGCCGATGTGATGTACACCTTCATGGTGCACAACGATTTGATGAAGTGGGCCGACCAGAAGTACAAAGACGAGGCCCAGATTCGCGCCGAGTTCCCCATGTTGCGTCAGGAGTACCTGCGGGGCACTTTCCCGCAGGACATCCTGGAGCGTTTCCGCGCTCTGTTGGTGGAACTGAGCAACCGCCCCATCATCGTGCGCTCCTCCAGTCTGTTGGAAGATAACTTCGGCACCTCTTTCGCCGGGAAGTACGAAAGTCACTTCTTGCCCAATCAGGGCAGCCTGGAAGAGAACCTGACGGCTTTCACCCGCGCCATTGCCAGCATCTATGCCAGCGCGTTGGGGCCGGACCCCTTGCTCTATCGGCGGGCCAAGGGGCTGTTGGATTACGATGAGCGCATCGCCATTCTCATCCAGGTGGTGGAAGGCGAACCCCACGAAGAGCAAGGCCTGTTCTATCCGCAAGCCGCGGGGGTGGCCTTCAGTTACAATCTGCTCGTTTGGGCGAGCAAAATCCGGCCTGAGGACGGCTTCCTACGCCTGGTGTACGGCCTGGGGACCCGCGCGGTAGATCGGGTGGGCAACGATTACCCCCGCCTGGTGGCCCTCAGCCATCCCACGCTGCGCCCCGAGGTCACCCCGAAAGCCATTCAGCACTATTCGCAGCATTATGTGGATGTGATCGACCTGAAGCGCAACGCTTTCCGCACCGTGCCGCTGGCCGAGGCAGTGGACCGGCGGGACCCCGGGCTGCGGTATGTGTTTTCTATGAACGCAGACGGGTATCTCACCGAGTTGCACACCGGTTTCATCCCGAAGAGCCAGACGGACCAGTTGGTGGTCACCTTTGACCAGTGGCTGCGGCGCACGACCTTTGCCGCCCACATGCGGCTCATTCTGAAGCGGTTGGAGCGGGCCTATCGCACGCCGGTGGATATGGAATTCGCGGCTCGGGTGGTGGACCCCGGCAGCCGTCAGCCGCGGGTGGAGATCACCATCCTGCAGTGTCGCCCGCAGAGCACTTTCAAGGGCAGTGCCATTGAGGTACCGCCGGATATCGCCCCCGAGGATATCGTGCTGGAGACCTACAACATCGTCCCCCACGGCCAGGTGGAGGGGATTCGCTATGTGCTTTTTGTCATTCCCGAGGGGTACTACACCCTGACCGCCCAGCGCTACCAACTGGTGCTGGCCATCGGGAAAGTCAATCTGGCCCTGGAAGGCACTCCGTTCATCTGTGTGGGGCCGGGCCGCTGGGGGTCGTCCAACCCCGAACTGGGCGTGCAGGTGGGCTACGCCGACATCTACAACACCCGCGCGTTGGTGGAGTTGGCCGGGGCCTCCATCGGGCCGGCGCCGGAGCCTTCTTTTGGCACCCATTTCTTCCAGGATTTGATGGAGGCCAACATCTACCCTCTGGCCGTGGATTTGGGCGATGAGCGCACGGTGTTCAACCGTGCTTTCTTCTACGAGACCCCCAACCGGCTGGCGGATTTTCTGGGTGAAACGCCACCCGATTGGCTGGAACGCACCCTGCGGGTCATCGCCGTGGAAGACTTCCGCCCCCAGGCCACCTTGAGCCTGGTGATGGAAGGCCGCAAGAAACACGCCGTGGCCTTTGTTCTTCCGGACGCCTCCGCAGAGGGGGACTGAAGGCCAGGCCGTCGAGCCTTTTCTTGAGGAGCCGGACATGCGCACAGGGAAGAAATTCGTCGCCGTAGCCGGAAACATCGGCGTCGGCAAATCCACCCTGGTGAAGTTGTTGAGCAAAAGGTTGGGCTGGCAGCCTTTCTACGAGCCGGTTACGGAAAACCCCTACCTGGCCAATTTCTACCGCGACATGCGCACCTGGGCCTTCCACTCCCAGATTTTCTTTCTGACTCACCGGCTGCGCATCCACCGCCGCCTGCTTAATCATCCCACCTCGGTCATTCAAGACCGCAGCGTGTACGAGGATGCTGAGATTTTTGCCGAGAACCTGTACCGCCAGGGCCTGATGGAGGAACGCGATTATCGCACCTACCGCGACCTGTACGAGGTGGTGGTGGATATTTTGCCTCCTCCGGATCTGGTCGTCTATTTGCGGGCTTCGGTGCCCACCCTGTTGCAGCGCATCGCCCTCCGGGGCCGGGACTATGAGCGGCACATCTCCGCCGAATATCTGGCCCAACTCAACACCCTGTATGAGGAATGGGTGCAGCGGTTTGCGTTGTGCCCCATCCTCACCGTCCCGGCCGACGATTTGGACTATGTGGCTCACCCGGCGCATCTCGACCTGATCGTGCACAAGGTGCAGGATAAACTGGCTGGCAAAGAGGAGGTGGTGTTCACCGCCGAGGAGGTGCGGAGGGTCAACGGCGCGGCGTAAAAAAGCCCTGACAGAAAGCCTGTCAGGGCTTTTTCGCCACCCCAGGGGGCGGTGGAGAGGGCAACGGGGCGTCGGGCGCCCCGTTGGGGTCGGTCACCTATTCCAGAACGAAGGTCTCGCCGGGGCGGAGCACCTGCGCCCTGGCTGTGGTTTCCTGCTCAACGCGTTGCGCCCACTGGGCGGGGTCCTGGGCGATGAGATCCCAGGTGCTGTAGTGGATGGGAATGACCACCTTGGGGCGCAGCAGTTTGACGGCCTTCAGCGCGTCCTCGGGCCCCATGGTGAAGTTGTCGCCAATGGGCAGCACGGCCAGGTCCAGCCCCTCGTCGCCGATGAGTTGCATATCGCCGAACAGACCGGTGTCCTGGGCTAGGTACACTTTCTTCCCGTCTTTGGTGGTGATGAGAATCCCCGCCGGGTTGCCGCCATAGGAGCCGTCGGGCAGAGCCGAGCCGTGCAGCGCCTGGGTCAGCTTGAGGTAGCCAAAGGGGTGGTGGAACCCACCGCCGATGTGCTGGGGATGGGTTTTCTCCACACCTTGCTGGTTGAGCCAGTTGCAGATCTCGAAGTTGCTGATGACCAACGCGCCGGTGCGCTGGGCCAGGGCCACCGTATCGCCAACATGGTCGCCGTGGCCGTGGCTGACCACGATAAAGTCGGCGTCCACGGCGTCGGCCGTGGTGCTGGC
>DUEP01000027.1 GCA_011176535.1 Anaerolineae bacterium
AAAGTGAGGATGGGGGGCGCAAGTGACAAATGTCATATTCGTAGCACGCGGCTTGGTTTTGGTTAAAGTTTTCCCAATCGAGGGAAAGGAAACAGCTTGCCGACGTGGGTTGTGGTTCCCGCCGCGCCACACTTTTTGTTTCAGGCGGGAAGTGCCGTATAATGGAGAACGCCGCGGAGGGGAGGAGGCGGCCAGACTGCCCGGTGGTCCGCTGGCCGTTGAACCCCCGCTGACAAACCCGGGAGTCGTCAAGAAGGGGAGACCTCTTCCCGGAAATTGAGGAGGAGCCATGCGCGTGTTGCGGATCAATACCCGAACTCAGGAGGCGCGCTGGGAGGCCGTTCCGGAGGCCTGGCAACGCCTGGGGGGCCGGGGCCTGATTGCCTGGATCTTGTTGGACGAGGTCCCGGCCGCCTGCGATCCTCTGGGGCCCCAGAACACGCTCATCTGGGCCCCGGGGCTGCTGGTGGGGTACGGGTTGTCTTCCTGTGACCGCATTTCCATCGGAGGAAAAAGCCCCCTCACCGGTGGAGTCAAGGAGACCAACGCCGGGGGGACCACAGGGGCGGCGCTGGTCCGCTTAGGCATCAAAGCGTTGCTCCTGGAGGATCGCCCCGAGGAGGACGGCTGGTGGGTCATTGTGGTGGACGGCCAGGGGGTGCGCTTCGAGCCGGCCGACGACCTGGCCGGGCTGGGGGTGTATGCCGCGGCGGAACGGCTGCGCCAGCGCTACGGTGAACGGGCGGCCATCTCCCTCATCGGCCCGGCGGGGGAGATGAGGCTGCGCGCCGCGGGGATTCAGAACCTGGACCGCGATGGCGTGCCCAGCCGCATCAGCGCCCGCGGTGGGATGGGTGCGGTGATGGGCAGCAAGCGCATCAAAGCTATCGTTTTCGACCCGCCGCCGGACGCGCACCCGCAGGTGGCCGATCCCAAGGCCCTGCGCGAGGCGAAGAAGGTGTACACCCAGGCGCTGCTGGGCCATCCGCAGACTAAGGTGTATCACGATTACGGCACCGCGGCCATGACAGCCATGACCACCCAGTTCGGCAGTTTGCCCACGCGCGGGTTTTCGGCGGGCTTCTTCGAGGGCTGGGAGCGCATCACCGGCGATGCGTTGCGCGAGCGCATCTTGCAGCGGGGCAAGCCGGGCGCGCCTTCTCATGCCTGTATGCCGGGGTGCGTGATTCAGTGTTCCAATGTGTATGTCGATGAGCAGGGCCAGGTGCTCACCTCGCCGTTGGAGTACGAGACCATTGGCCTGTTGGGCTCCAATTTGGGCATCGATGACCTGGATGTGATCGCCCACCTGAACCGCGAGGCCAACGATCTGGGCCTGGACACCATCGAAATCGGCGGCGCGTTGGGAGTGGCGGGCCGGGCTGGCCTTTTCCACTGGGGCGACGGCAAACAGGCCCTGGCGTTGCTGCAGGAGATTCGCCAGGGCACTCCCCTGGGACGCATCCTGGGCAACGGCGCGGTGATCACCGGCAAGGTGCTCGGTGTGGAGCAGGTGCCGGCGGTCAAGGGACAGGGGATGCCGGCCTACGAGCCGCGGGCCATCAAGGGCACCGGGGTGACTTATGCCACCAGCCCTCAAGGGGCCGACCACACCGCCGGACTGACCATCCGCGCCAAGGTGGATCATCTTAGCCCCGAGGGGCAGGCGAAACTTTCCCGCAGGGTGCAGGTCAGCATGGCAGGCTACGACACCCTGGGGGCTTGCATTTTCGCCGGGTTTGGCTTTGCTGCCGCGCCCAAGGACCTCATCGCCCGATTGTTGCGGGCCATTTACGGCTGGGAGGATGTGGGGGAGGATGTGCTCAAGGCGTTGGGCACGGAGACCTTGCGGCTGGAACTGGCCTTCAACCGCCGCGCCGGGTTCACCGCGGCCGACGACCGCCTGCCCGAATGGATGACCCGCGAGCCGGTGCCGCCCACGGGCGCGGTGTTCGATGTACCTGAGGAGGATCTGGACGGCGTGTTTGCCGACCTGGTCTGAACAAGGGCGTTTCGCCCCTGAGGTGAGGAAACGACCGCGGCCCGGTGGTTTGACCAGCCGGGCCGCGTTTTTCGTGGTGGGGTTCAGGCGCTGGGGAATTTACGACCGGCGGAAGATGCGGCTGGCCGCCCACAGGCCTACCACGGCCATCCCGGCCAGGTCGGGGAGCAACCCCTGGGGCGTGGCGGAGAGCCAGAGTTCGCCGAGTAGGTGCACCATGCGGGTCATGGGCAGCGCCTCACTCAGCCGTTGCAACCAGGTGGGGGCAAATCCAGCGGGATGCTGGTGCTCGAGAGGAACATCATGGGAAAGAACAGTACCGACCCCACAGCCTGGGCGGTGCGGGCGGTGGGGAGGAGGGCCGCCAGCAGGTAGCCCAGCCCGCCCAGCACGGTGGCGCCCGCCATGGCTAAGGGATGCCGGGGTGGAGCCGGATGGTACACGGCGAAGCCAAGGGCCACGGTGAGGGCCACGGCGATCAGATTGACGCCCAGCGCCGTGGTCAGGTCGGCCAGCAGGTAAACGCGGGCGCTGAGCGGGGTGGCCTGAAAGCGCTTGAGCACGCCGCTCTCCCGGTCCGAGGCGGTTTTCACCGGCGGGCTCATCAGCCCCACCGTACCCGCCACCAGGGCGATGAGGGCCGGGGTGTAGGAGTCCACGAAGCCGACCCGATAGGTGGGGTTGATGGCGTTGCCGAAAGCCGCCCTAAAGAGCAAGAGCAACATGGGCGGGAAGGCCAGGGTGAAAAAGAGCGCTGCCGGTTCCCGGAGATACAGCCTGACCTGCGCCCAGGTCAGTTTGAGATAGGCCTGTCCATTCATCCAAACACCTCCTGACCGACTCATTCGCGCAACGGACGCCCGGTGAGCCGGAGGAACACATCTTCCAGGTTGGGTTGTCGCACCCGCATATCCAGCAGGCGCACCCTCTGGGCTTCCAGGTGAGTCACTAAGCGGGAAACCGCCCCTCGGCGGTCAGGGTGGCCTCCACGGTGTTGCCCAGCACCTTGGATGTCCGTCACCTCCGCCAGCCCTTCCATCAGCGAGGGGAGAAAGCGCCGGCGACGCGCAGCACCACCCGCGGGCCGAGACGCATGGCGCGCACCAGGTTGCCCGGGGTGTCCAGCGCCAGCAGCCGACCGTGGTCCAGGATGGTCACGCGGTCGCAGAGGGTTTTGGCTTCGTCCATGAAATGGGTGGTGAGCAGGATCGTGGTGCCCCGGTCGCGGATGCGGCGCACCAGGTCCCACATGGCGTGGCAGGCCTGCGGGTCGAGGCCGGTGGTTAGTTCGTCCAGAAAGAGCACCCGGGGACGATTGAGCAACGCCAACACGATGAACAGGCGTTGCTTCTGGCCGCCGGAGAGTTGGCCGAAGAAGGCGTGGCGCTTTTCCCACAGGCCCACTTCCTTCAGCAAGGTGTGCCGGCCTTCCCGCTCGGGATAGAAGGAAGCGAAAAGGTCGCAGGCCTGACCACCCGCAGGCGGCGGGGGAGGGCGCTTTTCTGCAGTTGGATGCCGATGCGTTGGCGCAGGCGTCGGCCCTCGCGCTGGGGGGCCATGCCCAGCACGCGTACGGTGCCCGCGGTGGGCGCGCGCAGGCCTTCCAGACACTCCACGGTGGTGGTCTTGCCGGCACCGTTGGGGCCCAGCAGGCCGAAAATTTCTCCTTCGTCCACGGTGAACGAAAGGCCGTCCACGGCCACGGTGGGGCCGTACACTTTGCGCAGGTCGTGGACTTCGATGGCGTAGCCCATAGCGTATCCTCCTGAGGGGGCTGATGGGTCAGTCGGTGCCCAGAATTTCCTTGAGGGCCTGGATGTGCCCGGCGAAGGCCTGCCGGCCGAGCGGGGTGATGGCCACATAGGTGCGGGGGCGTCGTGCGACGAAGGTCTTGGTGATGGTGATGTAACCGGCGTCTTCCAGTTTGCGCAGATGGGTGGCCAGGTTGCCGTCGCTGATACCCAACAGGTCGCGTAAGGCGGTGAAGTCCAACTCAGCGTCCTCGTCCAGGGCGTTCAGCGCGGCCATGATTTGTAATCGGGTGGGTTGGTGGATCAGCGTATTGAAGCGCGCCATGGCTATTTCCTCCGACCGCGGCGCAGGTACCATCCGACGCCGATGAGCCCGCCGCCGCCCCCGATCGCCATCCACCAGGGGAACCATTGGGGCAGCCCGTAGTAACCGAGGAGCAGCAGGATGGCGATGGCGACGCCGGTCCCGCTGAGAACCTTGCTGTGCACCCAGAACCCCATCACCCAGTAGCCGAGCATGGCGATCAGGCTGATGAGCAACCCCATTTGCGCTTCTGTAGGGGGCGCGGCGACCCACAGGATGGCGGCACCGAAAAAGAACAGGCCTAACCAGAACAGGCCGATCTGGCGCCCCAGGGCGGCATACTGGGGGCTGCGCACGCGCAAGGCGCGGCGCCAACTGACCCAAATTGTGGCCAGCAGCCCCAGCCCGTCCCCGATCATCCACACCTGGCCGGACCGATTGGGGAGCAGGGCTTCGCTGAGAAAGCCGATGGTCCAGACCACGCCCCAGATGAGGAAATACTCGGCCATGGCGCTCTCGCCCAGGGCCTGGCGCATGCGTTGTGCCGTTTGTTCGACCAGGGTCAGGGCCTCCTGGGCTTCTTTGTTGGTTATGGGTGTCGGCTTGTTCATGGGCTCCTCCTTTCGGGGTGGGCTTTGCGATGTGATGCGCTTTGTTGCGTCAAATACTTTGCAATGCAAAGTATATTGCAAAGCAAAGTGTTTGTCAAGGGGAGAGCGGTAGTACAATACGAGAAACTCGTTCTTTGCAGGAAAAATCGCGATGCCTTTCTTGCTCTTGCCGCTGACCGTTTTTGTCATCGCCTTTTTCTACGCCAGCGTAGGGTTTGGCGGGGCCACCGGTTACCTGGCCGTGATGAGCCTGTTCGATTTGCCGCCGAAGTTGATGGCTTCCACGGCGTTGGTGCTCAATCTGGTCGTCTCTTCCGTGGCTTTTCTGAACTATTACTCGGCGGGCCACTTCCGGTTTCGCCTGCTCTGGCCCTTTCTGGTGACCTCCATCCCGGCGGCTTTCATGGGGGGGTATCTGCGGCTGCACGATCAGGTTTATTTCATGCTGCTCTACGGGGTGTTGACTTTCGTGATGGGGCGGATGTTGTTTTTCTCCAGGCCTGGGGACGATCTGGCCTCCCGGAGGGCGTTGTCGCCCCTCGTGGGGATGGGCGTCGGGGCGGTCATCGGGCTGCTTTCGGGCATGGTGGGCATCGGTGGAGGGATTTTCCTCTCGCCTCTGATTCTGCTCATGCGCTGGGGCACCAGCAAGGAGGCCTCGGCCGTGGCCTCGGTGTTTATTTTCATCAACTCGGCCAGCGGGCTTGTGGGGCGGGTGTTGGGCGGCAATTTTCTGCTGAACAGTTTGGGCCTGACGCTGCTCCCGGCGGGGATCCTGGCCGCCTTTGGTGGCGCGTATCTGGGGGCGCGAAAGTTTTCCGGTGTGACGATGCGGCGTTTGTTGGGCCTGGTGTTGCTGGTGGCCATCAGCAAGTACTTTTACGGCGTGTTCTTTTCATAAGGCGGCCTGTGCGGCGGGCGCCGAGAGCCGCTCTCCAGGAGGTGAGGGATGGACTTTTTCACGCTGATCGAACGGCCACGCTCGGTGCGCGCCTTTCAGGCTCGCCCCATCGAGGAGGAGAAGGTGCGTCGTCTGTTGCGGGCGGCCCAACGGGCGCCCTCGGCAGGGAATTTGCAGGCGGTGGAGGTATTCGCTCCTACGAGGCCTGAGGTGAAGCAGGCGCTGGCTCAGGCGGCCTGGGATCAGATGTTCATCGCCCGCCAGGCACCGCTGGTGTTGGAGACCCTGGTGATGTTCTCCGGGGTGGACCTGTCGGCCAAGGCCATTCGCCAGCAAATCCTCGGCGGTGGACCTCATCATCCAGACCTCCCGCCTGCGCGATGGCTCGCGCAAGGTGATCGCCGTGACCGAGGTTTCGGGCATGGAAGGTGACATCGTCACCCTGACGGATATCTTCCGCTTCGAGCAGACTGGAGTGGACACGGACGGTAAGGTGTTGGGTGAATTGAAACCCACGGGGATTCGCCCCCTGTTCATGCCGCGGCTGGAAGCGGCGGGCTTTAAGTTGCCGCCGCAGGTGTTCGGCTTTGGCGATGTGAGTTTGCAGGGCAAGCGCCGGCGATGAGGACAGGCTCCCTTCTGGCTTCATTTTGCGGTAGAATTGGGTCATATGGAAGCCCGAACCTGTTGAGGAGCAAGCAATGACTCGTCGCCAGCAATGGTTTGCCATTATCGCGGCATGGATTGTCCTGGCCTTGGTGGGGGTGGTCATCGGTCTCAATCTAAGCAAACACCGGCTGTTGACCCCCGCTCGCCCGGCGGAGCCGCCCACCGAGGCCGCCACGGTGGACCCGGTTTCCCTGGCGGCCACGCTGGCCGCTCAGACGGTGCAGGCGCTGATGACTCAGAACGCCCAGAACGCGCCGACTGCCACTCCTGAGCCGCCCACCGATACGCCGGTTCCCAGCGCCACGCCGACGCCCATCTGGTTCCAGAGCCCCACCCCCTCGCTTACGCCCACCATCACGCCCACCCAGGCGCCCTGCCATCTGGCCTACTTCGTGCGCGAGACGATCCCCGACGGCACGGAGATGCAGCCCGGCCAGGCCTTCACTAAGACCTGGACGCTGCACAACGGCGGTAGTTGCACCTGGACGAAGGATTATAAGGTGGTGTTCGTGGAAGGCAACCCGATGGGTGGCGCGGAAGAGGTGCCCATGCCGTTGGAGGTTCCCCCCGGATATGAGGTGACCATCAGCATTTCCTTTGTCGCGCCCGCCGAGCCGGGGACCTATCGGGCCAGTTACAAACTACAGGATGACCAGGGCACCACCTTTGGTTTAGGGCCGGGGGCCACGGATTCCTTCTGGGTGGAGATTGTGGTGGTCGGCCCCACGGATACGCCCACCCCTGCAGCCACCGCCACACCTGCGCCTGCGCCCACGCCGTAAGCCCGTTGGGCCAAAGACGAAAACCAACCCCGGCACGGTGTCACCGGTGCCGGGGTTTTGGTTTCGCTTCCTGGGAGGGATTGGCCCTTGAGGGGGCTGGGGGAAGGGGCCTGACCCTGGTGTCCGGTGCCGACCCCTGGGGCTCAGGCCAAGACCACATGGAGGAGCAGGAAGCGCTCCAGGGTGGCGTAGAAGTCCTCCAAGGTTTCGGGCAGGCGAAAGCCGTGGCCCTCATCGGGGTACACTTTGTAGATGTGCGGCACGCCGCGCCGGCGGAGGGCCTGCACGATGCGCGCCGACTGGTCTGGCGGGACCACTTTGTCCTTGCCGCCCTGGAACACGGCCAGCGGGTCGCGGATGCGCTCGGCGTGGAAGAGGGGCGACCAAGCGCGGTACTTCTCGGCGGCTTCGGGCAGGGTGCCCACCAGTTTGGCGGTGTAGTGGCGCTCGAATTTGTGGGTGTCCAGGTCAAGGGCGAAGAGGTCGCTGACGCCGTAGAGGTCCACCCCGGCGCGGTAGAGGCCGGGATGGCGGGCCAGGGTGTTGAGCACGGTGTAACCGCCCGCGCTGCCGCCCAGGAGGACCAGGCGCCTGGGGTCGGCTAGGCCGCGCTCGGCCAGGATACGGGCCAGGCCCACGGCGTCTTCCACATCCGCTTCGCCCCAGCGGCCGTAGAGGGCCTCGCGGTAGCGCCGTCCGTAGCCGGTGGAGCCGCGGTAGTTCAGTTCGAGGTAGGCGTAGCCGCGGCTGGCGAAGTAGGCGGCCTGGGCGTTGAAGGCGCTGGTGCGCTGGGAGGTGGGCCCGCCATGCACGGAGACGATGGCCGGCGGTGGCGTTTCGCTGCGCTGCTCGGCGGGGACCGGCGCGTAGTACAGGGCGTGCACGGTGAGGCCGTCGGGTGCCTTCCAGGTGATGTCCTCGGGGGTGGGAAGGTAGGCGACTGGGATGTTCTCGGGGGCGCTGCGGGCGCGGGTCTCCCAGCGTTGGTCGGCGAGGTGCCACACCACCACCCGTTCGGGAATCAGGGGGGAGGAGGCGAGGAAGGCCACGCGGTCACCCTGGAGCGCGGCGGCGGGCTGGCGCAACCAGGTGTAGGGCGCGGGGTCGTGCTCCTGCACGCTGCCGTCCAGCCCCACGAGCAGGATGCGGCTGAAGCCGGCGCGGTTTTCCAGCACGAGCAACCGTTCGGGGGTCAGCCAGGCCAGGGTGCGCAGGCCCTGCACCCAGGCAGGGAGCATCAGGCAGCGGTCGCCGAGCAAGGGGCGGGTGGTGCCCTGCTCCAGGTCGTGCAGATAGAGGGTGTCCCATTCTTCGTCCTGAGCCAGGTAGGCCAGATAACGCCCGTCGGGGGAGAAGGTGGGCTGGAAGATGGGGGTGCGTTTGTCCCCGGCCAGGTGGCGGGGCACCTCGAGGCGGCCTTCGCGCCAGGCGGCGAGCATCAGGCGGGTGCCGTCCCAGGGCATGTTGGGAAAGTCCCACTCTGCCCAGGCCAAGTAGCGCCCGTCGGGGGAGAAGGTGGGCTGCATGTAGAAATCGGCGCCATAGGCGATGCGCTGGGGCCAGCCTTGGCCCTGCGTGGGCACGGCGGCCAGGGCGTCGTGGTCCTCGTAGGTGTGCACGAAGACCAGCCAGGCGCCGTTGGGGGAGAAGACGGGGGAGGCGGCGTGGCCGAAAGCCGGGGTGAGGGGGCGCGGCTTGCCGGTGGAGAGGGGCTGCACGAAGAGGCGTTGCTCGGCGACGAAGGCGACCTGCCCGCGACCGACACCGAAGGCACCGCCGCCGTAGCCCACGCCGGGCCGCAGGGCGTGGTCGCGGAAAAGGTCGCGCGGCGCGTCGCCCTGGCGTTGGGCCACCAGCAGGCTGTGCCCGCCGCGGCTTTCATCCCAGACCAGGGTCTGGCCATCGGCGTCCCATTGGACATCGTTGAGGCGGTATAGGGCGGCCAGGTCGTGCGGCGAGATAGGGGAGGGCCAGCGTCCGTAGGGTTCAGCCATGGTGCAAATCTCCTGAAAATGATGTATGCGTAAGTATAGCGCAGAAGTTGGGAGAAGGATGGCAAGCCTCAGGCTCCGGATGGCCTGTCTGGGGGATTGGCCTTTTGGGGCCGGGCACCACGGGGCGTGTGATGATGGTCACAGCCCGGGTAGGCTCTTTGGTAGTCTCCCGGTTAAATGTTGCCAGCAGAGACGGGCACAGTAGTCAGCAGCTCTTTAAACAGTTCAGACATGATCTGTCAGGCCGGCAGCCATAGCCGGTGTCCGAGGAAACCAGCGGCGCTGCGGATGATCGCCGACCTCAAGGCGCAAGGTCTTGAGCGGACGGATCCGGTTGTAAACCATGTCTCCCCAGACGGCAGCAGATCGGTACATCTCGAGGGCCTGGGAGTAGGCCGGCGTCTTCCGTGTGAGGCGGCTGCCCAGATGGCGCGCCGGGAGATGGGGCGCTCTCCATCCCATCGGCCGTGTTGTGCTCCAGAAGGCGGAGGACATCTTCTTTGTCTCCGTAGACGACGCGTAAGCGGAGTCCCATGACACGCCCCTTCTCCCGCTGTTGGACCATCTGCAGGTAGGGCCGGCTATCCTCAGACCGTTGCTTGGTCGGCGGTCGCCCTCTCCCGGCGTATGCCGACTCCTTCCCGTAGACTTCGAGCATCGCTTCGCGGATGCCCCCGCAGCCATGGGAAACGGTCGGAGGCGGGGCATCGGGATGGTCGCGCCGTTTCAGCCTTTGAAACGCCTCGATGGCGGCCTCGGTTTCCCTCTTGCCCATCCCGCGGGCCGCACGCCGTCGCGTACTCGGCTCGATCATCGTTGCCCGCCAAAACCCTCCCTTTTCCTCGGTTTCGGGGTAGCCTTTTTTTGCCCTTGTGTCCCACGTAGGACCAGAGGGCGTAGGACCAGAAGGCGTCCCGTGGTCCCTGATCCAGGTGGTACTCGGTCATGAGCATCTCTTCGATCTGTTCCGCATGCTGAGCGGCAGCCCGAAGCCAGGCCAAAATCGTGTCCTCTTTGTGCCCCTTCACCCGCGCCAGGCTGCTGATGCGAACGCCTTCGGCGATGAACGTCCGGGGCTCAATGATCTCCTCTTCGGGCGTCCGGCGACGATAGAAGATCGTCCCCTTGGTCTCGGTGAAGGTCTGCTTGCAGGTCTTGCACCGGTATCG
>DUEP01000028.1 GCA_011176535.1 Anaerolineae bacterium
AAGTCTTGGCCCTGCTCACAGCCGGGGTGTTGACTCCCAGCACCATCTGGCGCCTGACTCAAGGAGTGGGAAAAACCATCCCGGAGGCGGAAGCGAAAGCAGTGGAGCGGGTCTTTGGTCAGGGGGCCGCTCCGCAGCCACAGGGAGAGCAAGCGGCCCCAAGGCTCTCTATCGAAGCCGAGGGCGTACTGGTGAGGCAGCGTACAGGCCAGGGGCATACGGCATGGCGTGAGGTACGGGTTGGGTTGGCCTATGATGACATGGGCCTGGCTGGACAAGCACCCGGAAGCCCCCCGTATGGTGCGCTGGGGACACCAAAGCGGCTATGCAGGCGAAGAGGTGGAGAGGTTAGGCCAATATGGAAGGCCAGATGCGGGCGTTGATCGCCCATGGATGAAAGGCAAAGGACGTCATTGGTCGGCGCAAGGCCTGGGCGCGCTGGTCAAAGTGCGTATCCAACGGCCGCTTGAGCCTGGGGAGTGGCCGGCATCGTGGCCCCTTGAGGACACACCCTAAAACCACCTCAGCCCCCAAGCCCAGGGCCCACTCACGCCTCCGGGAGGACTTAGGGGATTGGCTGCAGGCCCATCTTCCTTTTTTGGGAAGGCCCTCTTCCAACCACGCCTGAACTCTTGCGCTTGCGCCAACGCCTGCATCCGCACTGAGCGCCAGAAGTAAATTTATGGCAGGGCCGCGCTTGCGCCTACCAAACTGAAACACGCTCTTTTTTCTCGTCTGGCTTGAAAGGCTGAGGGCTTCGTGATAAAATTAGCCCGCACTTGGTGGCTGTAGCTCAATGGCAGAGCGCCTGACTGTGGATCAGGTGGTTGTGGGTTCAAGTCCCATCAGCCACCCCAAGACAAAGATCAACCCCAGCCGGTGAACTGGGGTTGTTATCGTTTAGGGGGTACTCAGCCAACACAAGTCAAGGAAACGGAACAACCCAGGAAAACGCGCTGAGCACGCTCCCGCGATGGCCGGGGGCCTTCTCCTTTACGGCACGATGCGCGCCTGGAACCCGGCGCTTTGCTCCACCGTGTAGCCGATGCGCAACAGGGTGGCCTCGCTGAAGTCGGGGCCCAGGAGTTGAACGCCGATGGGCAACCCCTCTTTGTCCAACGCCACGGGCACCGAGAGGCCCGGCACCCCGGCGTGGTTGGCCGCCACGGTCAGTTGGTCGGCGTATTGCATGAGCACGCTGTCGCCGTACACCGCCCCCATGGGGAAGGCCGTGGTGGGGGTCGTCGGGGTCAGCAGGGCATCCAGGCGGTAGTCGCCCTGGGGGTCAAAGATGGCCTCAAAGTCCCGGCGGATGAGGGTGCGCACCTGCAAGGCCCGCTGGTAGTAACGCTCGCTGTACTGAGCCGCGCTGACATACATCCCCATGAGGATGCGCAGTTTGGGTTGCAAGCCGAAGCCCTGGCCGCGCGTCTTGCGGTACATCTCCCGCAAATCGGCCACTTTGTCCGGCGTGCGATAGCCATATTTCACGCCGTCGTAGCGGTGCAGGTTGGAGGCCGCCTCCACGCGGGAGATGACAAAGTAAGCCGGGATGCCGTACTTCGTGTGCGGCATGGGCACATCTTCAACGATTTCCGCACCCAGGTCGGCCAGTCGCCGGGCCGTATCCAGCACAGCCTGGCGAATCTCGGCAGCGATGGGCTCTTCCTGCAACTCGCCGGTTTGGGGGTCGAAGCGCACAATGCGGAAGTAGTCCGGCGAGAGGCCAATGCGCAAACCGCGCACCCCCTGTTCCAGTTGGGCCAGATAATCGGGCACGGGGACGGTGGCCGTGGTGGCGTCGTGGGGGTCGCGCCCGGCGATGACCTGCAGCATGAGGGCCGCATCGCGCACGGTGCGGGCGATGGGACCGGGGGTGTCCAGCGAAGAGCCGAAGGCGATCAACCCGTAACGGGACACGCGGCCATAGGTGGGCTTGAGACCCACCACGCCGCAAAAGGCGGCCGGCTGGCGGATGGAGCCGGCCGTGTCGGTGCCGATGGAAAGCCACCCTTCGCCCGCGGCCACGGCCGCCGCACTACCGCCCGAGGAACCACCCGGCACCCGCGAGGTGTTCCACGGGTTGCGCGGGGTGGGCTTGAACGCCGAAGATTCATTGGAAGAGCCAAAGGTGAACTCATCCAGGTTGACCTTGCCCAGCATGATGCCCCCGGCCTCTTCCATCCGGGCCACCGGGGTGGCCGTATAGGGGCCGATGTAATTGGCCAAAATGCGCGAACCAGCCGTGGAAGGGGTGCCCTCGACCACAAAAATGTCCTTGACCGTGAAAGGCACCCCGGCCAGGGGGCCAGGGTCTTCGCCACGGGCCACCATGGCATCGATGCGTTGGGCCGCCTCGCGGGCCTGCTCGGCCGTCAGCGTGATGAAGGCGTGAATCTTGTCCGGTTCGGCGTCAGGATCGCCCTCCAGGGTGCCTGGCAGACCATCGACCCGGGCAATGCGCTCCAGGGCCGCCTCGGTCACTTCCAACGCCGAGAGTTCGCCCCGGCGCACCCTGGCGGCGATCTCGTGGGCTTCCAGGTGCAACAAATCGCTCATGGGCTTCGCTCCTTGAGCCTGGCTTAGAGTTCCTCGTGGGGAATGTCGGGGACGATGATGTAGCCCTCCTCGCTTTCCGGCGCCTGTTCGACCAGACGCTCCGGGTGTTCAAAAGGCTGCCACCGATCCTCGCGGGGCGACGCGCTGATTTGGGGAGTGTAAGGCACCCCATGGGAGGTGATGGGCGTCTCGGGGTCCAGGGGCACCGCCTCCAGTTCGTGGATGGCGGTCAACTGTTTGTTCAGTTCGCGCCGCAGGTATTCGGCCTCCTCCTCGGTGAGTTCAAAAGCCGCCAGTTGGGCCAGGTAAGCGAACAAATCACGGGTGATTTCCTCTTCCATCAAGACATCCTCCGGCTTAGGATGTCCCAATTGTAGCAGAACCCAGCCCAGACGCCAACCAAACCGCGCTTCCGCCGGAAAAAACAAGGGCACGCCGCCTGCCGTGCCCCTGTTGGTTGAAAACGGGGCTAAACATCAGGCCGGGTGCCGCACGATGCGCCACACCTCGCGCCAGGAAGGCTTCTTCCCGCTGAGCAGCACGCCCACGCGGAACAGACGCACCCCTGCCCACAAGCTAAACATGGCGCCCACGGCCAGCAGGGCGATGATCAAACCCAACTCCCCCCAGGCCATCGGGGCCACGCTCAATCGCAGCAGCACGGCCACCGGCGCGGTAAAGGGGATGTAACTCAGCACCCGCGGCACCACACCGTTGGGGTTCACGAAGAAGAGGAAGTTGACCATAAACGGCACCGTAGCCAGCAGCGAAATAGCCGCGGAAAACTGCTGGCTCTCGCGGAGATTGCTCCCCAACGAGCCCAAACCGGCCATCAGCAGGGCGTAGGTCAGATAGGCCAGGGGCAGCACCACCACGGCCACCACCACAAGTTGAGGGTCTGGGTGGCGCAATTTTTCCATCAAGGGTTGCATGAACTCGACGTTTTGCCCAAACCGTTCAGCCAGCCAACGGGCGCTTACCAGCCACACCGCCACTTGAGTCAATCCCAAGGTGCCTAGGCCGAGCACCTTGCCCCAAAGCAACTCCATGGATGAGAGGGAGGAAAGCAGCAACTCCATAATATGGCTTTCCTTCTCCTGGGCCACACTCTGTAACAAATAACCGGCGGAAGTGAAAAGGGCGATGAAGAAAATCAGGCTCAACGCGTAACCCACCATGAAGCGYCCGCCGTTGGCTTCCTCGGAAGTCGTSTTGCTCAATGTGATGGTGGTTACCTCCGGGCCTTCCATCCACTGCTCTACCTCGGCGTAAGGATACTTCTGCCCCAACCTGGCGTAAAGGGCCAGGGCATTCACCTGCGAGAGCACCTTTGCCGAAGCACCTATCCCGCCCGAGATATAGATCGTCACCTGATAAGTGGCGGTGAAATCTTTGGGGAACACCGCCAAAGCCAGAAGCCTCTCCTGGCGAACCGCCTCTTGCGTCGCGGTCAGGCCCTCGGCCCAAACGAAAGGCTCCGGCAGGTCAGCGGACAACACTCCTGCCTGATCCAGCACCGCGACGGGCTTGTCCAGAGCGCCAAAGAACAAATTGCCCACATCAGTGCGCTGGCTGGCGGCGCGCAGCCCCCAGGCGATCAACACGGCCAGTAAAGGCAAACCAAAGGTGGCGAAGCGATAACCAAAGCGGCGGAAATGGGTGCGATACTCGTACTGCGCCACCTGGAAAATCTTGCGCGCCTTCATGCCACCACCTCCTCCTGCGATTCCGACGCCTCCACCGCGCGGAGGAAAATTTCCTCCAACGAAGGGAAAACCACCTCAAAGCGTTCCACCGGAGCCCCCTGGGCCACCAGGCGGTTCAGGATCTCCTGGGGAGGGACCCCGGCCTCTGGGGTCAGGTACCACGCCCCGTTCCGCTGCTCCACCCGCCGGACGGGCAACCCTTCGGGTAGCGGCGCGCCGTTGGCCAGACGCACCGCCACATCCCCGCGGGCGTAACGGCGGCGTAAGGCTTCCAGGCTCCCCTGGGCCACGATGCGCCCCCGGCTGATGAGGGCCACCTCATCGGCCAGGGCCTCCACGTGCACCAACTGATGCGAACTGAGGAGGATGGTCTTCCCCTGGTGGCGCAACTCGGCCACCAGTTCCTTGACCAGTTGCACATTCACCGGGTCAAGGCCCTGGAAAGGTTCGTCCAACACCAGGACGGGCGGGTCATGCAGCAAAGCCGCGACCAACTGGGCCTTCTGCTGCATCCCGTGGGAGAGTTCGTGCACTTTGCGCCCGGCCCATTCGGCCAGCCCGAAGCGCTCCAGCCAGGCCAGGGCCCGTTGGCGGGCGTCGGCCAGCCGCAGGCCTTTGAGCACGCCCAGATAAATCAGCAACTCCAGCAGCCGGGCGTCGCGGTACAACCCCCGCGCCTCGGGCAGGTAGCCCACCTGCTCCCGCGTCTCGTGCGGGGGGCGGCCCAGCAGGCGCACTTCCCCCTCATCGGGGAAGAGAATGCCCATAAGCACCCGGATGGTCGAGGTCTTCCCCGCGCCATTGGGCCCTAACAGGGCAAAGATCGTCCCAGACGCCACGCTGAAGGAAACATGATCCACCGCGGTGAAGTCGCCATAACGCTTGACCAGGCTTTGAATTTCAACGGGGTTCACGGCTACCTCCTTGAGGGGATGAACGGCCCTGGGCCTCGGCGGCCTCGCCGAGATCCAGGATCGCCCGCATGGTGCGGCGATAGGCCTCCAGGGCGCGCTGTCCCTGGGGGGTCAGACGGCACAAGGTCAGAGGGAGTTTCCCACGAAACGTTTTCTCGATATCCACATATCCGGCCTCTTCCAGTTTGCTCAAATGGGCCGAGAGGTTGCCCTTGGTCAGCCCGGTGGCGTAGAGCAGGTAACGGAAGTCGGCCTCATCCACCAGAGAGAGTACGGTGAGGATGGCCAGGCGGGCCGGGGCGTGGACCATCGGATCAAGGGATTGAATGTCCACAGCGGGGATCATGGCTCGCCTTCCAGGGGAGATGGGTGGCGTCTCAGGTACCCCCGCAGGGTGAGCAAGCCACCTACAATTTGGGCCAGCCCCACCAGGGCAAAATGCACGCCACCCCGCAACACAGCCTCGCGCCAGGAGGGACTGGAAAGGAGCAGCACCGCCACAGCGCCCGCAAGCAACAGGCCCCAGCATAAAACACTCCGCGGGTCCAGGCCTGCCGTTGAGCCATAAAAAGGTAAAACAACACCAGCACCACGGTCAGCCCGGCGATATACGCCCGCTCCTGATTGTGCGAGAGCAACATAGCCCCCAGGAAAATCGCCCCAGCGCCCGCGACGAAGGCCACGAGCGACCGTAACGCCCGGGTGGCCTTGTCTGGGCGCGGATACGCCAGGTAACCGGTGCGCGGGTAGGTGATACGCCATTTGAGGCGCTGGACCACCCAGCGGTTGCCCAACACAAAGGCGAAAATCACCAAAGCCTGCAGCGCCCCGCTCCACGGCTGGGCCCAACGGGTGCTCAAGGCGAGCACCAACGCCAGCAGGAGGAACCCTGCTCCGGTAACCGCCTCGGCCAACCCATCTTCGAACCAATATTGTTTCACCCGCCAGGAAAGGCGCTCGGAAGAAGGGCGTTCAGAAGGGCGCATACCAACCTCGCAGACTGGTTTACATTACAAACATGTTTGTGCGACACTTTACTCCCATCCCTTACACGTGTCAAGAAAAAGCTCTGAACTCAGGTCAGAAGTTGGAAGAGGGTTGGAGGCGTGCCAGGGCAGGACGGCCTTCTTTACCTGCCATCCTCTGGCCGACAGGCACAACAGGCCGCTCCCTTTCACCCGCCGATGGTTTCGGCCCTTCGACTTCGCGCCCCTTCGCCGCGCTCAGGGGCCTCGCCATGACAGGACGCCCGGAACTCGTCCATCGGCCGAACGCAGGCCCAAACCTCAGCCAGTCCAGGGGGGAAAGCCGTCAGGCCGGAGATTCCCCTTTCTCCCCAGGGCTTGGGCGGCCCCCATCCAGGCTGGCACCCCCTACCTCTCCCCCTGCGGCCTTGCACTGCGTTCACTTCAGCAGCGCCTCGGCCAGGGCCGCCAGCCCCTCCAGATCGTCCAGGTCCAGCCATTGCACTATCAGCCGCTGCACGCCAGCCTCAGCCAGCGCCTCGGCCTGCTCGCGCACCTGAGCCGGGGTGCCCACCAACACGCCGCGGGCGCGCAGGTCCTCCCCCGAAGGACGGCCTTCCAACTTGCGCCGCAATTCGGCCTCGTCGCGACCGAAAATCAGCCCTGTCATCATCGAGCGGCGCACCGTGTCTGGGTCGCGGCCCTCGGCCTCCAGCAACGCGTCCAACTGGGCGTTGCGCTGGCGGAACTGGGTTGGCGTGAGGAAGATGGCGTTCCACTCATCAGCGTACCGCGCCACCAGGGGCAGCGTGCGTCGCGGGCCGTTGCCGCCGATGAGGATGGGCGGGCCTCCGGGACGCTGGGGACGCGGCAACAAAATCGCCTCTTCCAGATGGTAATAGCGCCCGTGGAAGGTCGCCCTTTCCTCATCCCGCAACAGCCGCGCGATGACCTCCACCCCCTCGGCCAAACGGTCGAACCGCTCCCGCGTCGCCAGCAGGTCAAACCCGAACATCCGATGTTCTCGCTCCTGCCAGCCGGCGCCCACCCCCAACACCAGGCGTCCACCCGAGAGGTCGTCCACATCCCTGGCCATGCGCGCCGTGAACACGGGGTGACGGAAGGACACCGGGGTGACCAGGGGGCCAAAGACGATGCGCTGGGTATGACTGGCCAGCCAGGTCAACGAAACCCAAAGTTCCAGCGAATCCTTGTCCGGCGGTCGGGCATTGGTGAAGTGGTCCGAGCGAAACAGCCCAGCGAACCCCAAATCCTCCACCGCGCGGGCGATGCGCTGCCAACGCGTCCAGTTCAGGCCGTTCTGCCCCTCGACCATAATCGCATATTCCATAACGTTCCTCCTTGTAATCCTCATCCCGCCTCCCTGGTGCTCCCACCCAGGCGCGCTGGGGGCGGGGAAGCGTGAACAGGCCTAATCTGAGGCTGAGATAAGTTTACCCCGTTTCCCAAAAGGCGCGTGATATAATCCCCCACATGACCGTTTCGGTGGTCGCCCATCAGGTATCGTCCATCCGGGTCGAAACCCCGGCCTTCCAGGGCCCCCTCGACTTGCTCCTTCACCTCATCGAGCGGGCCGAGTTGGATATCACCACAATCGCGCTGGCCCAGGTGACCGAGCAATATCTGGCCTACCTGGCCCGGCTGGAGGACCGCTCTCCCGACGAAGTCTCGGCCTTCCTGGTGGTGGCGGCCCGGCTGCTGCAAATCAAATCCGAAGCCCTGCTCCCCCGGCCCCCGCAGCGTGAAGAAGGCGAAGAAGACCCCGGCGAAAGCCTGGTCGAGCAACTTCGGCTCTACAAGGCGTTCAAGGAACGGGCCGGGTGGCTCCGGCAACGGCACCAGGCCGGGCTGCGCACCTTCCTGCGCACCACTCCCCCGCCCAAAGCGCAGGCGCGGGTGGACTTCAGCGGGCTCACTTTGGCCAACCTGGTGGAGGCCGCGCGTCGGGCCATGGCCATCGCCTACCAGCCCCCCCTGCGCACCGTGGTCACCCCGCCCAAGATCACCATTCGCCAGAAGATCCGCGATCTCATCCGGGCCCTGCGTCGCCGGGAGCGCGTCTCCTTTCAGCGCGAAGTGTTGCGCCAGGCGCGCTCCCGCCTGGAAGTGGTCGTCGCTTTTCTCGCCTTGTTGGAACTGGTTAAACAACACCTAGTGGTGGCCCACCAGCCAGGACTGTTCGCCGATATCGAAATCGAACCGGCTACCCAACTGGACCCTGAGGCCGAGATCGCTTCCAAATTCGGTGAGTGACCCTGCCCAACCACACCTGGCCGTAGCGCACCCCCAGGCCGGCCCCCATCCCATCGATGAGCACATCCACCACCCACGGATGACGACCAGGGACGAAGGCCTGATGCACCTCATCGCTCACCGCATAAAACACGGCCCCCAGCCAGGGCTGCCACCTCGGGCGGCTTCGCCCCCAACCCTGCGCATAGAGCGCACCCAGCACGGCATACGCCCCCAGATGAGCCCCTTTTTTGAGCAGCACATCCCACCAGCCGGGGGCCGAGGGCAGTTGCGGCTGGGACGAGAGGTAAAAGATAAGGCCCATCCAAAGCAGGGCCAGGGCGTCCCAAAGGCGCTTCTGCGGCGTGCGCCCTCTTCCATGCGCTGCAGCAAACACGCTCATCACCCTCCTGTGATGAAAATGGCTAGCTCGCCAATTCTACCATGAGCCTCTGCGGACAACACCCCATCCCCATACGGCTCGTTCTCTTGGAGTGGATATGCCCAACCGCCTGATTCACGAAGCCTCACCTTACCTGCGCCAACACGCCCACAACCCGGTGGACTGGCACCCCTGGGGCCCCGAAGCCCTGGAGAAAGCCCGCCGGGAGCACAAACCCATCTTCCTCAGCATCGGCTACGCTTCCTGCCACTGGTGCCATGTCATGGCCCACGAATCCTTCGAGGATCCCGAAGTGGCCGCCCTGCTCAACGAACACTTCGTTCCCATCAAAGTGGACCGCGAGGAGCGGCCGGACCTGGACGCCCTCTACATGAGCGCCGTGGTGGCCCTCACCGGGCAGGGCGGTTGGCCCCTCAACGTCTTTCTCACCCCCGAAGGTCAGCCCTTCTACGGCGGCACCTACTTCCCGCCCAAGCCGCGCTTCGGGCTGCCCGGCTTCAAAGACCTGCTCCGCGAGATCATCCGCTCCTGGGAAAAGGACCGCGCGCGCATCTACGAGGCCGGGGAGAAGGCCGCCTCCCATATCGCCGAGGGCCTCAAGCCCCTCTACCAGCAGGCCCAGGCTCTGCACCCCCACGCCGCCGAAGACGCCGTGAGCGCCCTGCTGCGCGATTTCGACCGCGTGCACGGCGGCTTTCACTACGCGCCCAAGTTCCCCCAGCCCCTGGTGCTCCACTTCCTGCTGGCGCGCGCCCAACGCGGCGATGACCTGGCTCGCCAGATGGCCCTCCACACCCTGGTTCAGATGGCGCGGGGCGGCATGTACGATGTGCTCGGCGGCGGTTTCCACCGCTACAGCACCGACGACCTCTGGCGCGTGCCCCACTTCGAAAAGATGCTTTACGACAACGCCTTGCTGGCCCGGGCCTACCTTTACGCCCATCTGATCACTGGCGAAGAAGCCTTCCGCCAGGTCGCCGAGAGCACCTTAGACTTTCTCCTGCGGGAGATGTCCGGCCCTCAGGGGGAATTCTTCAGCGCTTTAGACGCCGACTCCGAGGGCGAAGAAGGGCGCTATTACACCTGGACCCCGGAGGAGGTGCGCGCCGCCCTGGGTGATGACCTGGCCTCCCTATTCCTCACCGCCTACGACATCACGCCCCAGGGGCAGTTCCATGGCCGCAGCGTGCCCCGACGGGCGCTCAGCGACGCCGAAGTGGCTGAGCGCTTCGGCCTGGCCGACGCCGCGGCCGCCCGCGCC
>DUEP01000029.1 GCA_011176535.1 Anaerolineae bacterium
CCAGGGCGAAGAAGGGCGCGTTCCAGTTGAAGCCCGCCGGCACCAGGTTCCCTTGGGCGTCGCGGAGGAGCCAGTCGGGATGCTCGGCGAACAGACGGCTGTGCGGGCTGACGATGAAAGGCGCCCACCAGATTCCGGGAGTGCGGTCGGCCTGGCGAATGCGCCGGGCCAGGGCGTCCATCCCAGCGGGGAATTTGGCGTTGGGCTCCCAGTCCCCAATGGCCTGTTGCCAGTCGTCGTCGATCTGGAACACTTCGTAGGGCAGCCCGTCCAGCCCGGCCAGGACATGTTCCAGCAGGGGGTGGCTGATGTCTTGCATCACGCTGTACTAAGAGCACCAGACCCGCGGCGGTGAAGTTTGGCCCCGGCGTCCCAGGTGGCGCGCAGATGGTGGGCGTAAGCAGTAAAGGGGGCCTTGCCCTCCCCGGCGGCCAGGAACCAAGGCACGGCGCCGTGTTCGCTCCAGCCGATGAGCGTCTCGCCCTCCAGACGCAGGCGGCTGTCCAGCCCCAAAGAACCCAAAAGCAGGCGCTCGCTGTTGGGGCCTTCCATCACGGCTAGGCCAACGCTCCACAGGGAAGGGCTTTGATGCAGGTAGGCCGGATCGTCGGTTTGAGGCCAGAGAGGGCGTTGGGTGGGCGTCGGAAGGGGCTGAGCGGGGTCGAGCCAGGTGGCCAGGCTCCACGAATGCCAGCCGTGGCGGTAGAAGCGCACCAGCGGGAAAGGCAGCCGCAGGCGTACCTCGGCGGCCTGGCCGACGAGCAGGTCGTCTTCCGTGGGCGTACAGGAGATGCTGGTTTTCAGGGGGAGGCCCTGGAGCGTCACAGTAGGCATGGCGAATGTCTTCTCCTCCGTGGTTGGGCATCAGACTGTGGCGCTGTACGTCTGGCTGGCGCGGCGGGCCATTTCATCGCGCAGGCGTTTGACATCGCGCTGCACGGTCCACAGCATACCGGTGAAGATAACGGCGCAAAGGAGCCAGGCGCCAATGGAGACCGACAGAATAGCGGCACCCATGGAAGTGTGGTCAGCCACCCAACCGGCCAGAGCCGGGGCCACGGCGGCCCCCGAATTCTCGATGAAATACTCGATAGCCTGGGCCGTGCTGCGCACTTCGGGAGGATTGATGTCCTGTATCGTGGCAACCACATTGGCACTGGGCAGGGGGATGAAAATGGCACCGATGAAAAGCAGCGTGGCAAAAAGCCTGCCCTGCCCAATGGGGGTGTTGAGGGCCAGGGCGAGGAAGAGCATGCCGAAAAGCACGCCGGTAATGGCGACCAGGATGCGGCCTCGCGAGGTGCGGACGAAAAGACGGTCCCCTAACCAGCCGCCCAGAAAGTATCCTAAGGCCATGAAGAGCAGCACGGGCAGCATGGTTTGCAGTACCTGGCCCGAATTGTAGCCGCGCTCTTTGGCCAGGTAGTCGAAGAAGAAATAGGTCAGCACATTCCAGGGGAAGACGCCGAAGAATCCCTGGACGAAAAGGAGGCGCATGGTGGGGCGGCGGAAAATTTCGCGGGCCTCGCGCCAGGAGAAGCGGAACAGGGGGATGTCCTCCTGACCGGCGAATTCCGGTTCGGCCTGCCCCCGGGGGGCTTCGGGAACCCAGCGATAGATGGCCAGGGCCAGCAGGATGCCCAACCCCCCGGTGATGTAGTACACGGCCCGCCAGCCGATGATGGGGGCCAGGGCCAGCGCCAGCACCATTCCAATAAGGTAGCCAAAAGGCATGGCGATTTGCAGCAGGCCGTAGATGCGCCCCCGCTGTTGGGGGGTGAAATAATCGGCGACCAGGGAATAAAGGCCGGGGTAGGAAGAGTCATCGATCCCTGTGCTGGCGCGGGTGACCAGAAAAGCGGGGTAGGTGGGGGCGACGGCGCTCAGCCAGGTGGTGCTTCCCCAGATGAGCGAGGCCAGGGCCAGCAGTTTGGCCCGGGCGTAGCGGTCGTAGAGGTATCCCCAGACGGGGTAGAGCACGGTGCCGACGACTAATGCGCCGGTGACCAGCAGGCCAAATTGGAAATTGTTCAATCCAAAGGTCTCGCTGATAGGGCCTTTGAGCGGGCCGATGAGCAGACGGTCGGCCTGGTGGAGCAGCATGAAAGCGAGAAAAATGAACACCACGCGAGACGAGGTGCGGGCAGGGCGAGGGTTCATTGCTTCTTCTCTTCGGGGTTGGGGTGGAAAAGTGGGGGCGTGGCCGGGTCGTTTTGCTCGAAGATTTCCCAGTAACCACGGTCGAGTTCGTCATCGCTCAAATGGGCGTAGCGTTGGGTGACGGTGATGTTGCGATGGCGGGCCAGTTCCTGGGCCAGTTTGAGGTTGCCGCCGGAGCCGCGCAGGACGGTGGTGACGAAGTAGTGGCGGAAGGAGTGGGGGGTGATAGTGCCCACGGCCTGAGGGCCCAGGGCTTCGCGCACCCTTTGGGCCACGATGTTGCGACCGGTGGCGGTGGTGATGGGGAGGACGCGCTTCCCGGCGCCTTTGTCGTGGCGGGCAAAGAGGGGCAGCGAGGTCAGCGGGCGGCCCGACGCGCCATCCAGAGGGGCGCGGGCCTGGAGGTAGTCTTGCAGAGCCTGCATGGCGCGGCGGGAGAAGCGTACCACATCCTGACGGTTGCCTTTGCCGATGATGAGGGCTTTGCCCTCGCGCCAGTCGAGATCGCCGCGGCGCAGGCTACAGGCCTCGTGCACGCGCAGGCCGGTGTCGGCTAAGATGAGCAAAAAGGCCCGGTCGCGCAGGTGGCGGAGGCGTTCGCGGTCGTCGTGGGCCGGGAGGGCGGGAAGAGATTGCGCATAGGCAAGGACTTGCTCGATGGCCTCACGGGGAAATTGAGGGAGGCGCTGCCCCGCTCGTCGGGCGCGTTGGCGGATGAGCATACGCACCCGGGGTAAGTTCACCGCCGTCATCCCCTCGGCGGCTAGGTATTCGTAGAAGGTGGTCGCTGCGGTGAGATACAGCCGCTCGGTGGCCGGGGAAAAATCCTTCAACGCCTGGGCAAACCAGGCCACGGCTTCTTCTTTCAGCGCGGTGATGGGGACGGTTTCCGGGTCGAGTTCGTGYGCTTTGAGCACCRYCAGGAAAAGACGCAATCCGTTGCGGTAGGTCCGCGCGGTATTGGCGCTACGGGCCAGAGCGACGGTGTCCAGATAATTCGCCACCGCYTGGGCGATGGAGGGCGRGGAGGGGGAATTCGTCATGGCTCGGGTTCGGCGAGGAGGCTTTCGGTGCCCCCCATGGGGTGGGGAACCCAAACCTGGTGCAAGGGTTGGTTTTGGGCGTCGTACACGGTGAACGAAACGCCGGGCTGCGGCTCGGAAGTCAGGCGCACCACGCCGAAGTGGGGGCGGTCCACGACAAAAAGCCGTTGCAGACGCCGCACGGGCCAGGGGGCGTGGGCGCGCCAGAGGTAGCGGGCCAGTCCGTTGATCTTTTGGGCGAAAGGCGATGCACAGAATTCCCACAATGTGAGCCGTTCGCCATCCTCGGTGCGTATTTCGGCGCGGATGGCGTGGCCAGCGTGCAGGTCGCCGGTGAGGATGAACAGCCCCGGCACCCGATGGGCGGCGATGAGGTGGAGTAGCCGCCGGCGTTCATCGGGGAACCCGTTCCAGCGGTCGCGGGCGAGGTCCGCCCAGGAGTCGGAAAGAAGGGAGATCGAAGAGACGATGAATTTGAAGGGGAAGCGGTCACGCATTGCCAGGAGCCAGTTCTCCAGGGCGCGCCATTGGGCCGGGTTGAGCAGACGGCGCTGCTCCGGGGCTTTGACGCGGTGGAAGCGTGTGTCGAGCACGAAGAAGGCGGCGTTGCCGTAGGTGAAGGTGTAGCCGAAATGCCCTTCGTCGCCCATGAGGATTTGGGGCCGCTGGATGTCGGCACCCTCAGGGGGGTGCAGCAACGGGGGCGCGTGGAGCACCTGGTGTTCCCAGTACGCCTGGAGGGCTGCCCGCACCCGTTTGCGGGAGAGGTGACGCTCTTCGCGGGGGCGTCGGTGCCACCAGCGGATGGCTTTGTCCCACCAGGGGATGTCGGCGGTGAGGCGGTCGAGGTTGGTCCAGTGCCAGTCATCGTCCACCTCGTGGTCGTCCCAAATCATGTAGGCGGGCAGGTGGGCCAGCAGGTGGCGCAGGGCCGGGCGGGACCAGTTATGCCGGTAAATGGCACGGTAGTCGTCGGCCGTCAGGGCCACCCGACCCAGGCCGTTGGCGTCCCAAGCGTCGGCGTAGATCTGATCGCCCAGCAGTAGCCAGAAGCGCAGATCCTCCTCCAGACGGCGTTGATCCAGGGCGGTGAAGATGGCGTCGTCTTCGGGCCGACGGGGCAAAAAGCAGGAGCCAAAGGCAAAGGCGATGGGCTGGTCGTCTCCCTCTTCGGGGGCGGTGCGAAAGGAGGGGTACGGCCCGCTCTGGGGGTGCGGTGGGGTTTCGTCCAGCGTCAGGGTGTAATGGTACCGGGTATCGGGTTGCAGGTCGCTCAGCGAGACCACGCCAGCGAAACCGGTGTCGGCGCTTAACAGGGTGGCCCCCACATATTGCGCATCGCTCAGGTCGGGCTCGCGCCCTATCCAGGCGTACATCATGGTTTGTTCGTCGGCGCGGCCCCAGAGTTTGGCTCCATGGGCGTGCACACCGCCGACCACAGGCCCCAGGACGAGTTCGGCCATGTTCGCATCCACCTCGTAGCATTGGCAACAAGTCAGATGGGGATATTATACAGCAGACCACCTTCAGGAGTGCGGTAAAATGGGGCGCATCCCAAAATGCGATTCGGGAGGGCTTATGGCAGGCGAATGGATTAAGGTCCAGGCCGATTGGGTGGAGGGGACGAACTTCGTGGCCACCAACGAGGCGGGAGGGCGGGTGGTCGTCGGGCAGGTGCAGGGCGAGAAAGGGATCCCGCCTATGCAGTTGCTCCTCGTCGGGCTGGCCGGGTGCACCGGCGTGGATGTGGCGCTCATCTTACAGAAAAAGCGCGCCGATTTGAGGGGGTTACGGGTGGAGGTGAAGGGCACGCGGCGCGATGAGCACCCCCGCGTGTACACGCGCATCCACATCCACTACATTCTCTGGGGCGATTTGAAGGCCAAGGATGTCGAGCAGGCTATCCAGTTGTCTGAAGAAAAGTATTGTTCGGCCAGCGCGATGTTGGGGGCGGTGACGGAAATCACCCATGATTATGAAATCCGTCCGGCCGAGGAGGCGCCTGCGTCGCAGGGCTGACCCCCTTGGTGGGCTTCATGCTGAGCGGGTTGGGCGCGGTGGATGGCCCAACCCGCTTTTTGTTCGGTGGCGATTTCGTGTAGCCAAAAAAAGCGTTGCCCTTCCCCCCATGGTTCATCCCTCTGCCACGCGCTGAATGCGAGCCCCCAGGGCGCGCAATTTTTCGTCCACCCGCTCGTAGCCGCGGTCGATCTGGCGAATGTTGCGGATTTCCGAGGTGCTGTGGGCGGCCAGAGCGGCCAGCACCAGGGCCATCCCGGCCCGGATGTCGGGGCTTTCCAGTTGTTCGCCGATGAGTTCGCTGGGTCCACTGACGATGACCCGGTGGGGGTCACAAAGCACGATTTGTGCGCCCATGCTTACCAGTTTGTCGGTAAAGAACATGCGGCTGGGGTACATCCAGTCGTGGAAGAGGATGGTGCCTTTGGCCTGAGTGGCCACCACGATGGCGATGCTCATCAGGTCGGTGGGAAAACCCGGCCAGGGCATGGCGCTGATTTCGGGGATGAATTCCCCCAAATCGCGCTGGATTTCCAGCGATTGTCCGGCCGGGACGAGGACATCCGCTCCCTCGGTCTGCCAGTCCACGCCCAGGCGGTTGAACACCAGGCGGATCATGTCCAGATGTTGGGGGCCAGCGTTGCGGATGCGGATGCTGCCGCCGGTGAGGACCGCCGCGCCGATAAAACTAACCACTTCTAAGTAGTCGGCGCCGATGGTGAATTCGGCCCCGTGGAGCCGCTCCACGCCCTGGATGTGGAGCACATTGCTGCCCACACCTTCGATGTGGGCGCCCATGGCGTTAAGCAGGTGACAGAGTTCCTGAACATGGGGCTCCGAGGCGGCGTTACGGATGACCGTTTCACCACGGGCCAGAACGGCAGCCATGATGGCGTTTTCGGTGGCCGTCACCGAGGCCTCATCGAGTAGGATGTCGGTACCGCGTAGTCCCTGAGCGCGAAAGGTGAAGCGCTTGGCGCGCCGGTCGTAGGCCGCTTCGGCACCCAACGCCCGCAGGGCGAGCACATGGGTGTCCACCCGGCGGCGACCGATGACATCGCCGCCGGGCGGCGGCAGTTCCAGTTGCCCGGTGCGGGCCATCATGGGGCCGGCCAGCAAGATGGAGGCGCGGATGGCGCGGGTGAGGTGCGGGTCTAGATCGGCCGGATGGACTTCTTGGGCGTGGATGCGCCAGGTGTGGTCGTCGAGGGTATCGATGCGCACCCCCAGGCTTTGGAGCAGGGCGCGCATGGTGAGCACATCCCGGATCTGGGGGACATTGTGCAGCACCACAGGTTCGTCGGTGAGCAGACAGGCGGCCAGCAAGGGTAGGGCCGCGTTTTTGTTGCCAGAAGGGGTGACCTCGCCCTGGAGGGGGAAGCCACCTTCGATGATGAATTTTTCCATGGCTGTTCCCTTCGATCTGGCAAAGATGGTGGCGCCACCCCCGGATTGGGGCGGCGAAGCGGAGGAGGGGCTTACGCCAGCAACTCAGTCTCCAGGACGACGGGGTCGCCCGAGGCGAGTCCTGTTTGACGGGCAGCCGAACCGCCGTTGACCACCAGTTCGAGCAGGCCCGTGCTGCCGACCAATGCGCCGACCTGGCCGGGAGGCAGGTCGGCGAAGGTGGTCACGATGGGGACGCGCTCCCCCGAAGGGAGGCGGACGGCGCGGGGGGGCAGACGCACTGGAGGGCCCTGGTGGAGCCAGGGGGTCAGCTGCCACCCTTGGGGTCCGGGCTGCCAGAGGCCCAGGGAGGTCAACAGGTTGCCGAAATGGTCTGCGTGGAGCACCTCTCCGTGAACCTTCCTCTGGGCGTCCACGCGGCAGGCGGGCAGGGGAAATTGCCGGGGCTGCTCGATGCGCGGGCCAAAGGCCGCGCCGGGGACGCCCAGGGCGGCGTAGGCGGCGGCAGGGGCAAAGATATCGCGCCCGTGAAAGGTGGCGCTGACGCCGGGCAGGCGAAAGGCGGGGTGGCGCAGTTCGTAGGCCGGACCGGGCTTTTCATGCCAGAGGTAGGTGAACAGGCCGTTGTCCGGGCCAATGAAGCGATACCCGCCGCATTCGAGCAGCAGGGCGCGGCGCGCGGTGCCCACCCCGGGATCTACCACGGCCAGGAACACCGTGCCTTGGGGAAAGTAGGCGTAACTCTGCCAGAGCACGAACGCCGCCCGGCGGATGTCCCCTGGCGGGATGTGGTGGGTCAGGTCCACCAGCCGCGCCTGGGGCGCAATGCGGGCGATGACCCCTTTCATGATCCCCACATAGGGGTCCAGGGTGCCAAAATCGGTGAGGATAGCAACGGTGGCCGGGGGAGAGGTTGGAAAACTCATAGCGTTGTTTAGAAAATTAAAAATTGGAACTTGACAAACCTTCAAAAAATTGTATAATGGTGGCGTAAAGTGAAAGCCTTTTTGGGATTCAGTAAAGGAGGTGGAGGATGATGGAGCAGTGGGTGTATCATGACCGGTTGAAACTCTGGCTGTTGAGTGAGAGCCAGCGCGAACGGAAGGAGCGGGGGGCGCTTTGGCTGGAGGCGCAGGAAGGCGCAGCCCACCCGCCTCCGGTGGCGCCTGCCGGAAAGAGGCTGGACCGGCGTCCGACCCAGCGGAAACCCGGGCCCGATTGGGGCTATTTTACCCCATAGTGGGCCGCTTTGGCGGGAAAGGAGTGCAACATGCATGCTCTTCCGGCACGATGTCCTATTTGCGGCGGCGAACTGGTGGTCACCAGCGCTCAGTGTCGGGTGTGCGACACCCGGCTGGAGGGGCGCTTTGCCCCCCAGGTGACCGCCTTCGCCGCGCTCAACGCCCAGCAACTGGCCTTTCTGGAAACCTTTTTGCGCTGCGAAGGCAAGTTGAATTGTGTGGGCGATCGTTTGGGCTTGTCCTATCCCACGGTGCGCAACCGCCTGCGCGAGGTGATTCGCGTCTTGGGATTCGAGCCTGAAGGGGTCGAGGAGGCAGGCGAAGCGGCCGTGCCTCCGGACGAGGAACTGCGCCGCCAGGTGCTCGACGACCTGGAAGCCGGGCGCATCACCCCCGAGGAGGCGTTGCGCCTTTTGGAAGAAGGAGGCGCGTGATGGGTTGGGGTATGGGAAAAGCGCGGCTGTGGTGGAGCGAGGAACAGGTCTCCTGTGAGGGGATGGAGGAGGTACATCTGTGGGTCAATGGCCCCCTGTTGCTCATCGGCGCGGGCCGGGGGGCGACTTTGCGGGTGGCTGGGCTGGGCAAACGCAGGGTCAAGGCCGCGGGCAAGGTGGTCGAGGTGCGCATGTGGGGGCCGGTGCAGGTGAAGGTGCCTGCGGGGTGCCTCGTACGTGCCCAACGGGTCAATGGCCCCCTGACCGTGAAGCACCTGGAGGGCGCTTTGCACCTGGAGACCGTCAACGGCCCGGTCACCGGGCAGGATGTGGCGGCGGTGCAGGTGGGGCAGGTTCGCGGCCCGCTGATGCTCCGCCGGGTGAAGGGCGCTGTCCTGGGCGAAGGCCCTCGCGGGCCGCTGACCCTGGAGGATGTGCAGGGCGAGGTGCGGCTGGATTCTCCTGTGCGGGGGGCGCTTGACCTGCGCCAGGTGGCCGGGGATGTGGACCTCACGGTGCGCGGCAATGCCCGCTGGGTGGGCCCACTCTCGCCGGGGCAAACAGTGCGCCTGAAAGTGGACGGCGACCTGCGCCTGGTGCTGCCTGAGGAGAGCGATGTGCGCATCGTTGCCCGGGTGCAGGGCGACCTGCACGCGCCTGTTGACACGGTCGGGGCGACGCAGGGACGCTGGGAAACCACCCTGGGCCAGGGCACGGCCACCCTGGACCTGGAGGTGGGCGGCGATTTGTGGCTGGCTTGGGCCACCGAAGCTGAGGAGACGGCGGAAGGGGAGGCGGACCTCCCCGACTGGTCGGCCGCATGGCCCGAGGAGGAGGCCGCGTCGTCCCGCCGTCCGACGGCGGCCGAGGAGGAGCGCCTGCTCGTGCTGCGCATGCTGGCCAACAAGCGGATCACGGCGGAAGAGGCGGAGCGCCTGCTGGAGGCTCTGGAGGGCGAGGGATGAACGCGCGTCGCCGTTTGCTGCGGATGGTGGAGGAAGGCCGTCTGACCCCTGAGGAGGCGCTCCTCCTGTGGCGGGCGCTGACCCCGCAGGAGGCTACCAGCCCCTCCGCACAGGTGGTCCCGACCCTGAGGAAGTCGACGCGCCCAAAGGAACAGATCCGCCTCCTGGCGGGTTTCCGGGTTCTGCCCTGGGTCGTGGGGGGTGTGGGGCTGTTCTGCTTCGGCGGCACATTCTGGGCCGCGATGTGGGGTGGGGCCGGATGGCTGCTCGGTCTGCTTTGCCTGCTGCCCGTGGGGTTGCTTGGGCTGCTGGCGCTGGGCGTGGTGTGGGCTGCCTGGCGCGGGGCATGGGTGCGGGTGGAGATTCGCCGGCCGGAAGATGAGGCAGGACAGCCTTTCCGGCTAGCCCTGCCTCTGCCGGTGGGGTGGCTGCCGCTGGCCTTCCGCCTGGCCCGGCCCTGGATCGGCGAGGCGTTGCCCCTGGAGGGCCGCAACCTGCGCCAGATGCTGCAGGTGTTGCGCCAGGAACCCCTCTGG
>DUEP01000030.1 GCA_011176535.1 Anaerolineae bacterium
GGGGGGGGGGGGGGGGGGGGCGAGGGCCTCGCCAGCGTGTCCAGCAGGCGCGTCAGGGCCGTCCAAGTGGAGACCGCGCCCTCCGACGCCAGGCCCAACGCGCGGCGCAGGTCGGCTACCGGGGGTGGCAGGCCTCTCCCCTCCTCCCTCGGTCGCTCCGGCGACCTGGGGAGAGAGGAGAGGTCGGACCGCGCCGCACCACGGCCCGGCTTCCCCTCCCCTCCCTGCGAAAGGGAAGGGAGGGGGCTGGGGGGTGGAGAGAGATCCAGGAACCGGCGCGCCACCTCCGAGGCCCAGAAGGCGCGGAAGACGACCACCGCCCGAGGGAGCAGAACCACCTCTCGGTACAGGGCGTCCAAATCCGGGACCCCGTTCTCTCCAATCTGCCGGTACACCTGGGCCCAACGCCCGGCCGGGTCGTCCACCACTTCCCAATCCCAGAACACCCGCGCCTGATAGGGGCCCAAATCCCAGGTCAGGCCATGGGCGCGCAAGTCAGCCAGCGGGCGCAGGTATTCCAGACCGGTGGGGTGCTCACGAAAACGCACAAAGCCACCGGGACCTTCGGGCAGCCCCAGGGCCTCGACCAGGGTCACGGTTTCAAGGGGACGGTCGGGCAGGTCCACCCGGCGGGTGGGGCAACTGCGGTGGACCGTGCCACGGGTATGCGCCGCGCGGTTGTGCACCAGCACCAGGGCGCGCCCCTCGCCCCGACGGTTGGTGAAGGCGAAGACATCCTCGTTCACCCCGGCGGGGGTGCGAAAGTCGAACAGGCGAAAGCCCTCCACCCCGGCGAACAGGGCCCGCCGGCTCAGCAGGGGGAAGATCACCCGCTCGTGGTAGGCCAGAAAGCCCTCGTCGGGGGCCTCGTCGCGCTGCGGGGCGGGGAACTCGTGGCCGTACTTCTCCTCCAGGCCCTCGAGTTGGCCGTGGCCGAAGAGGGGCAAACCGGGCAGCGTGGCCAGCAGCGTGGCCACGGCGAAATACTTATCTCCCTTGCCGAACTGCACGGCGGCCGGGTCTTCGTCCGGCGTGGTCATGAAATTGACATAACGCTGCAAGATGCGCGGGTCGAAGGCCAGGGTTTCGGCCAACAGGCGGCGGTAGTCGGCGTTGCGCTCGTCGCGCAGCATGTGCATAAAGGCGCTGTTGTACACCCGGTGCATCCCCAGGGTGCGCACGAAGTACCCCTCGAGCAGCCAAAAGGCCTCAGCCAGGAGCAACGTATCGGGAGCTTCGGCCTGCACGCGCTCCACCACCTCGCGCCAAAACTCGCGGGGCATGGCGCGGTCGAAGGCCTCAGGGGGCAAGCCATGCTCGGCGCGGGAGGGGATGGCCCCGCCCTCGCCCGGCGGCGGGAACCACAGCCGGCGGTAGTGGCGCCTGGTCAGCGTCATGGCCGCGTCGAAGCGGATGAGGTCGAAACGCCGCGCCACGGCCAGGATGGTTTCGATGAGCGCCTGGCGCACCTCCGGCCGCAGGTGGTTGAGTTGGGCCGTGTCGTTCCAGGGCACGGCGGTGCCGTCGTTGCCGTGGTAGATGTAGCGCACCCGACCGGGGGGCCGCTCTTCGAAGCGAAAGACCACAGCCGCGTCGCTGCGGTCGTAGTAGCCGTCCTCGATGCGGATGTCGGCCCGTGGGTCGGGCGAAAGGTTCGGCCCGCCGAAGCGGTAACCGGGGAAGGGCGGCGCGTCGGTCTGGATGTACCAATCGGGATGCGCGAACATCCAGTCGGCGTCCAGGGCGGTGTGGTTGGGCACCATGTCGGCGCCCAGGCGGATGCCGTAGCGAGCGGCCCGCTCGCGCAGCCGGTCCAGCGCCTCGTCGCCGCCCCAGGCCGGGTCCACCCGGTACGCGCGCACGGCGTAGGCCGAGCCCAGCGCCTGGGGGTTCCCGGTGAGATGCTTGATGCGCTGCGAGGCCGGGCTACGTTCCCAGATGCCCAGCAGCCACAGGCCGTTGACGCCCCAGGCGGCCAGCCGGGCCAGTTCCTCATCGGGGATTTGGTCCAAGCGGGTGATGGGCCGCCGGTAGCGGCGGGTGAGTTGGGCCAGCCAGATGGGGATGTGTTTGACCACCAGGACCAGGGAAACCATCCACGCCCGTTCAGGAGCATAGGCCTCGGGAGTTCCTTCCAGGCCCAAAGTCGCCGGATCCCGAGGGGGTGGCGGCGGGCCCGGTGTGATGGTGCCCGCCCGGTGGGCTTCGGCCAGAAAGTCCAACCCGCGCTGCAAAGCGGTCAGGTCGTCCTCTTCCAGCCAGGCGGCCCAATGGGTGACGATGTAGCGCAGTTGGGCGGCCAGGTCGTGAGGGGCGGCCCGTAGCGGCGCGCGGAGCAGGTCGGGCAAGGGCGTCTCGGTTGCCCCCGGCGGGCCGGGCAGGCGGCGCAGGCCGGCTTCCAGAGCCTCGACCAGTTCGGGGTAAGCCGTGGCCTGGGCCAGCGGCGCCTCGCCGAAAAGGGGGCGGTACATGCGGGCGGCCGGGTTCTCGTTGAGCAGGCGCAGGGGCAAGAGGGCCCTCACCCATCCTCCCTCGGTCCCCTCTTCCCTCTCCCTGAAGGAGAAGGAAGAGGGGAAGCGGGCCGTTAGGCCCGCAGGGGGGATAGGTGGGGGCGTCACCCCAAACGTTTCGCGTAATACTTCCTCCAACGCCTGCAACGCCTCGGGGCCAAAGCGGGCGCTCAGGTCGGCCAGGAGCGCCTCCCAGGCTTCGGCGTGGGCGGCATGATGGGCCTGCAACACGCGGCCCCAGGCGCGGTGGAGCAGGCTGAGGGCGATGAAATCCGCGCCCCGCGCCTCGGCCAGCGCCCCGGCCTGGGTCAACTGTTGGGCGTCATGCGCGGCCGCGCTCAGGGCCGGCCACCCAAAGGCGCCGTCTTCGCGCCGTTGGGCGTGGGTCAGGTAGGGGTGGTAAATGCGATGAATATGCATAGACGACGATTGAATGGCCAACCGGTCGATTTGGGCAGAGGCCCTTACCAGTTTAGCACAACTTGCCCAAAAGTCCCGCTTCTTTCTGAGTCAGGGTTGCATCGTCGGTGTGGGGGTCCCAGAAGGCGTCAGGGAARGCGTTGCGGTCGGCCATGGCGTGGGCGTRGGGGTGATGAAGAGCGGGTTGTACCCCAGCGCCTGGCGCCGCTGCCACAAGGCGTACCAGCGGTCGARCAGGCAGGCGCAATACCCGGCAAAGCCTGGGTCCTGGCAGGTCTTGGGGTCGCCATTCACCCAGAGGCCCAAGGCCTCCACTAGACCACGCTGGTCCCACGCCTCGCCGCGAAGGAAACGGCGCAAAGGGCGATAGGCCGGCAGGCTCAACGTGCGCGCGGTGACGTAAGCCCCCACCGAGGCCGAAAGGTAGTGCTGCACCCCCACGGCGTTGTATTGACAGGACTTTTCCGGCACTACCCACAGAGTGGCCAGGGGTTCCAGCAGGCGCGAGCGCCTTCCTGCGCCGCCCCGGCCTGCAGCGCCTCCACGGCGAACTCCGTGGTGGGGATGTCCACTTGGGCAAACACCTCATCGTAAAACGTTGCCCCGACCTGAGCGCCGGTCACGTAGGCCAGCGGAGGGCACAACACGGAAATCCCGTGCTCCTGCCACAGCCTGTTCCAGGTGTCCACCAGGTCCTGACAACGCTCATCGCAGACGCCGCCCCGCCCGTAAAACCAATGCGCCACGGCCCGGCGCAACCCCGCTTCGTCAAAATCTTCCTGCCGCAACATGCGGCGCAAAGGGTCGTAGGCAGGCAAAAGCAAAGTCTCGGCGGTAGCCCGGACGCCTTGGAAGAAATCCGGATAATCCTGCGTGCTCAGGCGCAGCGAACCATGGCTCACCACCCGGCGCCCCACCCGCAGCGGGTTCCAGCAACGCGGGGATTGCACGACTTGCTGCCAGTGGGTGAGGGCGTCCACGGCGAAAGGTGTTGGCACGGCGCCCATGTACACCAATACCGCCTGCCAGAAATACCGGTCCACCTGCACCCCCGGCGTGCAGACCTGCGCACGCTGAGGGTTCCGGGCAGGGGCCCCCGGGAACAGCGTGGCCGCCCGCCCTGCCCTCGCCGAGGGATGTTCCACCAAAAGGCCCAGCAACACCAGACCCCACAGCCAGCGCCCCCCACGCAGGGCCTGAAAGAAACGCCGGACCGAAAAGCGACTTTTCATCAGACGCTCCTTTCTTCCACCCCGGCCCACCCCAGGCCGATGCGCCCGCGTTCGGGCTCCACTTTGAGCACCCGCACGGTGAGCACTTGGCCGACCTGCAGGGTCACCCCGGCGGGGATTTGGCTCCGGTGGAGCAGGCCGTCTTGCTTGACGCCGATGTCCACGAAGGCGCCGAAGTCCACCACATTGCGCACGGTGCCCTGGAGCGTGAGGCCCGGGGTGAGGTCCTCCATGCGCAGCACATCGGAGCGCAGGATGGGCGGCGGCACATTCTCGCGCGGGTCGCGCCCGGGCCGGACCAATTGGTCCAGGATGTCCTGCAGGGTGGGTACCCCAACCTCCAGGGCCGCGACCAGGTCATCCAGAGAAGTCCGGGCCAGCAAGGCCTGCAAACGGCCCCGGCGTTCCTCCGGGGGTTGGGAAAGGTCCACCTGGGCGCGGGCCATGAGCGCGCGGGCGGCGGGGTAACTTTCCGGGTGGATGGCCGTGGCGTCCAGGGGCTCCGGCCCGCCGAGGATGCGCAGAAATCCAGCCGCCTGCTGGAAGGTCTTGGTCCCCAGGCCAGGCACCTTTTTCAAATCTTCCCGCGTGACGAAGGGGCCGCGCTCCTCACGGTAAGATACAACGGCCTGGGCCAGTTTCGGCCCGATGCCCGCCACATAGGTAAACAGCGCCGGGGAGGCAGTGTTCACCTCCACCCCCACGGCGTTGACCACGCTTTCTACCACGGCATGCAGGGTCTGGGCCAGGACCTTTTGGTCCACATCGTGCTGGTACATGCCCACGCCCAGCGATTTGGGGTCAATTTTGACCAGTTCGGCCAGTGGGTCGAGCATCCGGCGGGCGATGGATACGGCACCGCGCAGGCTGACATCCAGGTCGGGCAACTCAGCGCGGGCCAGCGGGCTAGCCGAGTACACACTGGCGCCGGCTTCGCTGACGATGAGGTAGTGCAGCCCTTCGCGCCCGCGGGTGATCTCGGCCACCAGTTGCTCGGTTTCCCGCGAAGCCGTGCCGTTGCCAATGGCGATGAGGGTGATCCCGTAGCGCGCGATGAGGTCTTCCAGCGTGCGGCGGGCCTCCTCGCGCCGGTTTTGCGGGGGATGGGGATAGATGGCCCCGGTGGCGAGCACCTTGCCGGTGGGGTCCACCACGGCCAGTTTGCAACCGGTGCGGTAGCCGGGGTCGATGCCCAGCACCGTGTGGCCGGGCAGGGGCGGCTGCAACAGCAGGCCGCGCAGGTTTTGCGCGAAGACCCGAATGGCATGGGCTTCGGCGGCCTCGGTGAGGCCGCGGCGCACATCGCGCTCGATGGCCGGCAGCAGCAGGCGCTGGACCGCATCGGCGATGGCGGCCTCTAGTTCATCGTGCAGCGGCGAGGCCGGGTCCGGCCGAAAGCGGCGGACCACCTCTTCGCGCCAGTCGCGCTCCGACACCTCCACGCGCACCCGCAACACGCCTTCGCGCTCGGCGCGGTTGATGGCCAGCACCTGATGCGGGCGCAACCGCTCCACCCGATAGTGGAAATCGTAGTAATCAGCGTACACCTGACGCGGGTCCTCGGCGTCGGGGCGTTTTTCGGCGTGGAGCACCGCCCAGCGCAACGCCCGCTGCCGCACGGCGGCGCGGATTTCGGGGTGGTCGGCGATGCGCTCGGCCACAATGTCCCGCGCCCCGGCCAGGGCTTCCTCCACGGTGGCGACCTGCTCGTTGAGGAACGGCGCGGCCAACTCGGCCAGGGTGGCCGAAGTGTGCGGCTGCTCGAGGACCTGTTCGGCCAGCCCTTCCAGCCCTTTTTCGCGGGCGATGATGGCCCGCGTGCGACGCTTGGGCTTGTAGGGGCGGTAGAGGGCCTCCAGTTCGGTCAGCGTCTCGGCGGCGCGGATGCGCTGCGCTAAGTCGGGGGTCAGTTTTCCCTGCTCGGCGATGGTGCGCAGCACGGTCTCGCGTCGGGCTTCCAGCGCGCGCCGCTTTTCGGCCAGGATCTGAATCTGGCGGATTTGCTCTTCGTCCAGCCCGCCGGTGACCTCCTTGCGGTAACGGGCGATGAAGGGCACGGTGTTGCTTTCGTCCAGCAAGGCCAGCGTAGCGGCCACCTGCTCCGGGCGCGCGCCCAGCGCACGGGCAACTGGCGAAACCATGTCGGGTTGTGAGGTCATGCATTCCTCCTCAGGAGAACTGCGCGCGGGATTGTATCACAAGCCCGTGCCCGGGGACTGGCCTTGCCTGATGGGGGAGAACCGCGGCCACTTTCAAACACACGGGCATCCCTCAGGAATGGTACAATTTTCTCAGCAACTCGCCTTTCCCCTTTCTGGCTCTCTTCAGCGGAGGTGCCAGGATGTCCGCGGAATTTACCTGGCTGGTCCTCTCGATCGGGCTGGGTCTGTTCTTCATCGGGATTTCGCTCCCTCTTCTGCGACGCAAGATCCCGCCCAACCCCTGGTATGGCTTACGCATCCTCGCCACGCACGCGGACGAAGTCGTGTAGTACGCGGCCAACGCCAAGGTCGGAAGGGAACTGTCGGTGTTGGGAGGCCTGCTCATCGCGGTCAGCCTCGCCCTGTCCTTCACCCCCATCCCCTGACAGAGAAAGGCACGATTTTGCGTCATGGCGAGCCGCCTGTAGTAGGCCACCTTTAGGTGACAAAGCCTTCCTACCGGTGCAGGAGACCGCTTCGGCAAGCTTCGCCAATGCTCAGCCTGCCTCGCGGTGACACAACACAAAAGCGTAACTTCAGTAGGACAAGTTGACCATGACCGAACACAAGCCCACCGTCCTCGTCGCCATGAGCGGCGGGGTGGACAGTTCCGTCACCGCGGCCCTGCTGGTGCAAGAGGGCTATCGGGTCATTGGGGCCATGCTGCGCCTGTGGGCGGCTCCTGGCCCCCAGGCGGAAAACGCCTGCTGCACCTTGGAAGCCATGGACCTGGCCCGGGTGGTGGCCCAGCAACTGGGCATCCCCTTCCACACGCTGGACACCGAAGAGGTTTTTCGCGCCCAGGTGGTCGAGCCCTTCCTGGAAGCCCACGCCCAGGCGCTCACCCCTAACCCCTGCCTGTGGTGCAACCGACGGGTGCGCTGGGCCCACCTGCTGGCCTTCGCCGAGGAGATGGGCGCGGACCACATCGCCACCGGCCACTACGCCCGCCTGCGCCGCCGGCCTGACGGGTCGGTGCAGTTGCTGCGCGGCCTGGACGAACACAAGGACCAGTCCTATGTGCTCGCTATGCTCCCCCAGGCGCACCTTCGGCGCACCCTGCTGCCGTTGGGAGAATACACCAAGGCCGAGGTGCGCCGCCTGGCCGCCGAATTCCGCCTTCCCGTGGCTCAGCGCCCGGACAGCCAGGACCTGTGCTTCTTAGGCGGTTACGACTATCGCACCTTCCTCGAGCGTTATCGTCCCGAACTGGTGCAGCCCGGCCCCATCCTCACCCGGGATGGGCGCCGTTTGGGCACCCATCAAGGTCTAGCCTTTTACACCATCGGCCAGCGGCGCGGGTTGGGCGTTTCGGCTGCCGAGCCGCTCTATGTGTTGGCCAAGGACATCGGCCAAAACGCCCTGATCGTCGGCCCTGCCCGCGAACTGGGGCAACGCGCCCTGGAAGCCTATGAGGTTAACTGGATCGCCGGGCAGCCCCCGCGCTCGCAAACCTTCCGCGTCCAGATGAAAATCCGCTACAAGGCTCATCCCGCCCCGGCGACCATCACCCTGTTGAACGACCACGCCTTTCGCGCCGAGTTCGACGAACCGCTGCGCGACATCACCCCCGGCCAGGCCGCCGTGCTGTATCAGGGCGAAGTCTGCCTCGGCGGGGGGTGGATCTTCCACACGGAGTAAGCCCATGACCCTGGCGGGGTTCTTGCTTGGTCTGTTGACCGCCCTGGCCGCCTCTGCGGTGGCTCACCTCATCACCGGCGGAGGGCCTGGCCGTCTGCTCCTTTACCTGGCCCTCGGCCAGGCCGCCTTCTGGTTGGGGCATCTGGCCGGGGCGCTGGGCTGGCTGGCCTTCGGCAAGGTGGGCGTCGTCTGGCTGGGCACCGGACTGCTCAGCCAGGGGATTACGCTCACCATCGCCGCCCTGCTCAGCGGCCCTCCACGCAGCGCCCCGGAAACCGACAAGCCAACAAGATGAACCGATGAGTGCATTCCCTCTCCTCGTGCTTTCTCACTACCAGGCTCAGGCCCTGCTGGATGCCCACGCCCAGGGGCGCCCCCAGGTAGACATCTCCCCCGACCTGGGGCGCTCCACGACGACCGTGAGCCTGAGCGCGGAAGGCGTGCGTTTCCCCCAGGGCGTTCAAGTGGCTTGGGAGGTCATTCAGGCCATCGCCGGGGATGAAAATGGTTGCTTTGCCCTCACCCCCACGGGGGAAGCGGAACGCATCCAGGCTTTTTCGGAAGTCACCGGTCGCCTGATCACCCTTTACCCCACCTCTGGCGCACCGACCATGCTGCTCTCCGGTGTGCCCATGCACCGCATCAAGGGCGTGGGCCCCTGGGAAGACACCCGTGGCAAAGTCCGCGCCTTGGGGAAAGTACAGGGGCGGGTTCTCGACACGGCCACCGGCCTGGGCTACACCGCCATCCAACTGGCCGTCCGAGCCCGCCAGGTGGACACCATCGAACTGGACCCTGCGGTGCTGACCGTGGCCCGCCAAAACCCCTGGTCCCAGGAACTGTTCACCGCGCCCAATATCGTCCGCCATGAAGGGGACACTTTCGATGTGGTAGCCGAACTGCCCGCCGGGGCCTTTGACGCCGTGCTGCACGACCCACCAGCCTTCAGCCTGGCCGGACACCTCTACGGCGTGGATTTCTACCGCGAACTGTACCGTGTGCTGCGCCCCGGCGGTCGCCTGTTCCACTATATCGGCGATCCCAGGAGCAAATCGGGGCGCAACATCACCCGTGGCGTGCTGGAACGCCTGCGGGCCGCTGGCTTCCGCAGCCTGCGCCCCCGCCCCAAGGCCTTTGGCGTGGTGGGGCGAAAATGAGTTCGCCCAGCGTTGACAATCCACCCCCTTTTCCGTATAATCAGAGCCACAATCGAGCCGTGAAGCATCTCCGGGAGGAGTAGGCGCGGCAAGGGCTGCCAGAGAGGGAAGGCCACAGGCTGCAAGCCTTCCTCAGCACCACCCGCCGAAGGTCGCCCGGAGGGGCTGGCCGAAGAAAGCCGCCCTGTGCGGGCGGTGAGTAGACCGGCCCGGGTGAGCCCGTTACAGCGAAGCCCTGATCGGCCTGCACAGCCCGTCGGGGAACGAGTGCGTCGGGCGCCGTAAGGTCCCGGCGAAATGAGGTGGTACCGCGGAAGATCACGCCCTTTCGTCCTCATGGGATGAAAGGGCGTTTTTCTTTTGCCCCAAAGGACTAACCAGGTAACCAGGCAACCCATTCCCCCAGGAGGGCCCCATGCCTTACGAACTGCCCAAACGTTACGACTTCCGTTCGGTGGAACCGCGTATTTATCGAATGTGGGAAGAGCGGGGCTACTTCCAGCCGCGCAACGACCCCCGCAAGCCCGACTTCGACCCCAACATCGAGCCCTTCGTC
>DUEP01000031.1 GCA_011176535.1 Anaerolineae bacterium
AAATACCCCTATGGGCTTGCTCAAACGTGGCTTGGCTTCGTGGTGGTGGGCGGCGCTGGCTTACCTGCTCTTGGTGGCCTGGCCCTATGCTTTCCTGGCGCGCGCGGGGGGAGCGGCTTTTGTTTTCACCGGTTCTTGGATGAATTGGCCGGATGGGTTGAGTTACCTGGCCAAGATGCAGGAAGGGTTGCGGGGGGCGTGGCGCTTTACGCTCCCTTACACGGCTCACCCCGGACGGGGCGCTTACCTCTATCTCTTCTATTTGACCCTGGGGCATGTGTCCCGCTGGACGCACCTCCCCCTGGCAGGAGTCTATCATGCGGCCCGGTTGCTGGGGGCGTTCGTCATGGTCGGCGCCCTCAAGGGGTTCTATGAGGCCGTCTTTTCCTCCGGGACACACCGCCCCTGGACGAGTCGCTGGGCCTGGATGTGGGCCTTGTCGGGTGGGGGATTGGGCTGGCTGGCGTTGCTCTTCCGCGGCCCGGGATATCCGACGCTAGATTTTTGGTTCGCCGACGCCTATCCTTTCCTCGGGGCGTTGACCAATGCCCACTTCCCCTGGGTGCTGGCCGGGCTGTTCTGGCTGCTGACCCCCGCCCCGCGCCCATTGGGGGCTACAGCGCTGGTGGGCCTGGGGCTGGCTTTGCTTTCGCCCTTTGGCTGGAGCCTGGGGGCGGCGGTACTCCTTGCTGAAGGCGTGCTTCAGTGGAGCCGGGCCGCCCGAAAATCCCGCGGACTGACCGGATGGCGACTGGTTCCCTGGTCTCAACTGGGAGCCCTCACGCTGGCGGGCGCTCCTTACGCGATGTACACCTTCTGGGTCACCCACACCGACCCTGTGCTCCGCGGCTGGACCGCACAGAACCTGACCCCTTTAGGCCCCTGCTGGGATGTTCTCCTCTCCTTTTCCCCGGCGCTGCCTTTAGCCGTGTTGGGGGCCTGGAAGCCTCACCCTGCCCGCCGGCGCCTGCTGGTCTGGGCGGGGGTGTCGTTGGGCTTGGCGTTGCTTCCGCTGGGCCTGCAACGCCGCTTCCTGTTGGGGTGGTATGTGCCGTTGGTGGGGCTGGCCGTGCTGGGATTGAGCCGTTGGCCCGTCGGGCGCCGGTATGTTTTGCTGGCCTGGGCTTTTTCGCTGCCCACGGTGCTCCTCCTGTTCGCTGGGGTGGTCAGCACGGCTCAACAACATCTGCGCGGCCCTTTTCTGCCCCGCGACGAGGCCCGGGCCATGGCCTGGCTGGAAGCCCATACCCCGCCTGACGCCTTGGTGCTGGCCTCTCCCCAAACCGGGCCGTTCATCCCGGCGCTGGCCGGGCGACGGGTGCTCTACGGCCACCCCATGGAAACGGTGGACGCCATCCGGTGGCGCGAACTCACCGCCGCCTTTTTCGCCGGTTGCCTGGATGAGGCCTTTGCCCACCGCTTGCTTCGGGAGCAGGGGGTGGATTACATCTACTACGGCCCGGAGGAACAGGCTCTGGGCGGCTTCCCTCTGGCCGTGGGGGTGACCCCGGTCATCCGCATAGGGCGGGTGGTGCTCTATCGGGTGGAGGCGGGGCCGTGAGGTGGAGATCCCCCAGAGGGGAGCGCCCTACCCGGCGGAAGGGGCCGCTCCCCCATCAGGGTCCGGCTGCTCTGGACCCCGGGGACGGTCCGGATCCCGGGGGTTGGGGCATTTCCCCTGGGGATCGGTTCTGGCTCCTGGGGGTGATCTTCGCCCTCATGGTGGTGACGACCACGCCGTACGGCCTGGCCTGGCTGCGGCAGGGGGAGGCCTGGCGCTTTACCGGCTTTTTGTTGGGGGTGGAGGACGGTAACTCCTACATCGCCAAGATGCTCCTGGGGCGCAGTGGGGCCTGGCTTTTTCGCAGTCCGTACACCCTGATGCCCCAGACCGGTTATCTGCTTTTTGGGCCTTACTTGGCGCTGGGCAAACTGGCGCGTTGGCCCGGAGATGTGCACACCCAACTGGTCATCTTGTTCCACCTGTTTCGCCTGGGCGCGTTGGTGGCCCTGACGCTGGCCGTGTACCGCTTCAGCGCCCTGTTTGTTCCCCGGGGACGATGGCGACGGTGGGCGGTGGGGCTCATCCTGGCGGGCAGCGGATGGGACTGGGTGCTGCTGCCCTGGGGACGGGCGGCGTGGGGTGCAGCCGATGGCCCGCCAAGCCTGATCTCGCCGGAGTCCTACGGGTTTTTGGCTTTGTTCTTTTTGCCCCATATCGCCCTGGCGCGGGCCTTGCTGCTGGATGTCCTGGCCTGGGGGCTTGCCAGCGAAGGGGCTCGCGCCACGGCCTGGGTGATGGCCCTGGAGACGGCGGGCATGGTTTGGGTTCATCCCCTGGAAGCGGTGCCCTGGTTGCTGGCCGTGGGGTTGTTGGTGGGGTTGCGCTGGGTGGTACCGCGTAGAGAACGCGCAGAGCTTTCTTTGCGTTCCCTGGTGCGTTGGGCGAAGCCCTGGCTCCCTGCAGGGGTGGTGGCCCTGGGCGCTTTGGGGTATCTGGTCGCCCTGCAGCGCGATCCCTATGTGCGTTTGTGGACGGCCCAGAACCGCCTGCCCGCCCCCCCCGTGTGGGTGTATCTGGTGGGGTACGGCGGACTGCTCCCCGGGTGGGTGGCAGCCTGGCCGGAAGTGCGGCGCCGCTGGCATCAGGGGAAGGCGACTTTGCTGTGGCTGGCCGCCTGGGCTGTGGTGGCCGTGGGGCTGGCGGTGGCCCCGGTGCCCATCCAGCGCCGTTTGATTGAAGGGGCGTGGGTGGGATGGGTGCTGATGGCCATGGTGGGGGCGGCCCGCTGGGCGACGACGGAGCGCCGCCGCTGGGGGGCGATGCTGGCGCTGACGCCGGCCTTTGTGGCTCCGGCGTTGCTGCTGTGGGGCGGTTTTCGTGTAGCCAACAGCCCCGCGCTCCCAGCCTTTCGCCCCACGGCCGAGGTGCAGGCCTTTTCAGCCCTGGCCCGCCGGGCTTCGCCGGGAGACGGCGTGCTGGCCGCCTATGCCACGGGAAACGCCCTCCCCGCCTGGGCCCCGGTGCGGGTGCCCCTGGGCTTGGGGCCGGAAAGCGCCCCCTGGAGCGACAACGAGGCCCTGGTGCAGACGGTGCTTTGCGGTCAGGGGTCCTCGGCACAGCGTCTGGCGCGGTTGAGGACTTATGGGGTGCGCTGGGTGTTCTTTGGCCCCGCCGAGCGCGCCCTGGGTCACTGGAACCCGGCGGAGGAGCCCTGGTTGAGGCAGCGCTATGCTGCTCAGGGCTATGCCCTTTTCGAGGTGGTGCCGTGAACCGCCGCTGGCTGACACGCTTGAGACTGGTTCATCTGAGCCTGTTGGCTCCCTGGTTGCTTTTGGCGCCGGCCTTGTGGACGGGCCGGGCGCTCTTTTGGGGAACGCCGGTGCTGCAGTTTTACCCCTGGCGGTGGTGGGGATGGATGGCCCTGCAGCAGGGCGTGCCCCCATTGTGGAACCCGCTGGTCGGGATGGGCGCGCCGCTGGCGGCTAATCATCAAAGCGCGTTCTTCTATCCGCTGGCCTGGTTGCCGTTGCTGTTGGGCGCTGTGGGGGGGCGGGCCGCCCTCGTCTGGGGCCATGCTTTGCTCGCCGCCGTTCATTTGACCCTGGCCGCCTGGGGGATGGGGCGCCTGGCCCGCTCCTTGGGCCTCACCGAATTGGGCCAGGCCCTGGCTGCGCTGGCCTATGCCCTCTCCGGCTACCTGGTGGCCCGGCTGGGGTTCTTCAGCATCAACGCGGCCACAGCCTGGGTGCCTTGGGTTTTGTGGGGTGTCCGGCAGGTGGTGCGTCATCCGCACCGCCGCGTCGTGGCCGGGCTGGCGCTGGCTTTGGGCCTGCAGTGGTTGGCCGGCCACGCGCAAACGGCCTGGTACACCGATTTGCTGGCCGTTCTGTGGGCCGTCTTCCTCCTCTGGCGAGAGGGGCGGAGGCTTTGGCCGCGGCGCATCGCCGCCCTGGCCCTGGCCTTATTGGGTGGGGTCGCCCTGGCTGCCGTGCAACTGGTGCCCACCGCCGAATATCTGGTGCAGTCCCAACGCGCCACCGGCGTGGACCCTGAGGTGGGGCTGGTCTACTCTTTCTGGCCCTGGCATCTACTCAACTTTTTGGCCCCGGAAACCTTCGGCAATCCGGCCTTCGGAGATTATTGGGGATACGCCAATTACTGGGAAGACGCGGTGTACCTTGGCCTGTTGCCCCTGCTCCTGGCGGGATGGGCGGTGCGCCGGAGGCTGCGGAGTTACCTCCAGGGAGCCCCCCCCGCTGCGTCCACGGAAGAAGATACAGCGGAGCAGGACAAGGGCCCCTCGCTGGCCCTGTTCTGGGCTGGCGTGGTGCTCCTGGGGATGGGGTTGGCCCTGGGTAAACACTCGCCGCTCTTCATGTTCCTCTGGCGGCATGTGCCCACCTTTGACTTTTTCCGGGGTCCCACGCGTTGGAGCCTTTGGGCCGAGGTGGGACTGGCCTTGCTGGCGGGGATGGGGGCATCCTGCTGGTGCAGGCCTGCCCCGCGTGGTGTCTATGCCTTGCGCCTGACGGCGGCCGGAGCCGGGATGGTGACCGGTACGGCGTTGCTCCTGGGGCTTTTGGCCCCCCAGGTGGTGCGGTCGGTCACCCTGCTGCGCGGCGCGGCGCTTTTCGGGGTGATGCTTGGGGTGGTCGTGGTGTTCACCCTCAAAGCCCCGCCGGCGCCTTTGCGGGGCGCCGATTCGCCCTGGGCCTGGGCCGTGGTGGTCGCCGTGGGCCTCGATTTGCTCGCCGCCGGATGGGGGCTGAACCCCACGCTGCCCATGAAAGAACTTACCGAGGGGCGGGCTGAGGTGGTGAAGGTGCGCCAGATAGTGGGCGCGGGACGGCTGTTCCTGCCGCCCGCGGAGGAGGAACGCCTCAAGTTCCGCTGTTATTTCCGCTTCGACACCTTTTGGCCGCCTCACGGCTGGTCAGACCTCACCGCTTCGTTGCTCCCCAACCTGACCTTGTGGGCAGAGGTGCCCTCGGCGAACAATTTCGATCCTCTGGTACCCGCCCGCTACGCCGCTTGGCTGGCGGCGTGGGAGGAGCAGCCGCCCCAGGTGCGGTCCCGCTGGCTGGCCCGCATGGGGGTGACGGTGCTCCAGCGGGTGGATTTCGCCGACGCTTGCATGGTTACCTTCCATCCTGTGCCCTCCGCCGAGCCCCTGGCCCGCTGGGTACCCCTGGCGTATGCGGTGCCTGATGGCCCTGCGGCGCTGGAGGCCATGACGCGGCGGGCGGCTCAGGGCGGCCCTGCCTGGCAACGGGCCATCGTAGTGGAAACGCCCGGAAGCCAGACGCTCTACCTTGCTCCGCTGGTGCCCTATGAGGCGAAGGCTGATCCCCCCACCGCAACGGGCCGGGTGGAGGTTCTTCGCCGTGCCCCCCTGGGTGCCGTTTACCGCCTCGAGACGTCGCAGGCCGGCTGGCTGTTTCTGGCCGAAACCTGGTACCCCGGCTGGCGGGCCTGGGTGGATGACCAGCCTGCTCCCCTGCTGCGGGCGGAGTACCTGTTCCGCGCCGTGCCGGTTCCACCAGGAGTGCACGAGGTGCGGGTGGCTTACCGGCCCTGGTGGTGGCCGGGGGTGGCCCTGCTTTCGGCCCTGGCCGCCCTGGCGTTGCTGGGAGCGGGGGGCGTGGGGCGTCTCCCGACGCGAATCCCGTGGAAACGAACCCCAGTATAATGGGAGCGATGTCCCTTCGGATAGGTCCCCCCTTTGGAGTCCCGCCATGCGATCTGTGGAAGCCGTTCACCAACTTGCCCGGCAAATCATCGCCAACATCGAAAAGATCATCATCGGCAAGCGTAAGGCCATCGAGCAGGCGGTGATCGCCCTGCTGTGTCAGGGCCATTTGCTCATCGAAGACATCCCCGGCGTGGGCAAGACCATGTTGGCCCGCAGTCTGGCCCGTTCCATTGGCGCTTCCTTTCGCCGCATCCAGTTCACCCCAGACATGCTACCCAGCGATGTGACGGGCGTTTCCGTGTTCAATCAAGCCACGGGGCGGTTTGAGTTTCGCCCTGGCCCCATCATGGCGCAGATTGTGCTGGCCGACGAAATCAACCGCGCCACGCCGAAGACCCAGGCGGCGATGCTTGAAGCCATGGAAGAACGCCAGATAACCGTGGACGGCGTCACTCATCCCCTGCCGCGGCCTTTTATGGTGCTGGCCACCCAAAACCCCATCGAATACGAGGGCACGTTTCCCCTGCCCGAGGCCCAACTAGACCGTTTTTTTCTGCGCCTTCGTCTGGGGTATCCGACCCAGCGGGACGAACTGCGCATTCTGGAGCGCCAGCAACGGCGTCATCCCATCGAGGATTTGTCCCCCGTGGTGGCGCTTGAGGACCTTTTGGCGGCGCAAGAGGCGGTGAAGGAGGTGCACCTTGCCCCGGCGTTGAGGCTTTACATCGTGGAAATCACCCGTCGCACCCGCTCGGCCCCTGGCGTGTATCTGGGCGCCAGCCCTCGGGGCAGCCTGGCGCTGTTCCGCGCCGTGCAGGCCAGGGCGGCCCTGGAGGGGCGCAAGTACGGCCTCCCCGAGGATGTGCAGGCCCTGGCCGTGCCCGTGCTGGCCCATCGATTGATCCTTTCCCCCCAGACACGCCTGGAGGGCCGAACCCCTGAAGAGTTCATTCGTGACCTATTGGCTCAGGTGCCGCCCCCTGGTGGGGATCCCTTGTCGACCTCCTGATGGCTGCGCGTTGGGTTGTCGCCCTCCTGTTCCTTTTGACGGCCGGAGCCTATGGGGTGACCGGGCAGGTCTGGTATTTGCGCTGGGCTGCCTTTTGGGCGTTGGTGGGCCTTTCCAATGCGGTGCTGGCGTGGCTGGCGCTGCGCGGGGTGACGGTGGAGCGTCATATCGGGCAGCAGCGAGCCCATGTGGGCGATGTGTTGCTGGAGCGGTTCGTGGTGCACAATCCCCGGCCCTGGCCGTTGCTTTGGGTGGCCGTGGAGGATTGGGGGGACTTACCGGGGCGCCGAGGCGGTCGAGTGTTGAGCCTGATTGCGCCGCACTCGCGTCGTTCGTTTCTCGCACGCTTGCGTTTGCTCCGCCGCGGGCTGTACCGCCTGGGCCCTGTGGCCCTCACCGCCGGGGATGTGTTTGGCTTGTTCTCCGTGTGCCGGGTGACGCCGGTGGAGGAGCGGTTGCTGGTGTACCCCCTGGTGGTGGATTTGCCCGCCTTTGCTGAACCTCCCGCCGGGCCGCCGGGTGGGGAGGCGCTCCATTTGCGCACCGGCCAGGTCACGCCCAACGCGGTGGGGGTGCGTGAATACGCGCCGGGTGATCCATGGAAGCGCATCCATTGGCCCAGCACAGCCAGGCGTGGCCGGTTGATGGTCAAGGAGTTTGCCCTGGACCCGCGTTCCGGGGTGTGGCTGGTGGTGGATGCCCGGGAGGAAGTGCAGGCGGCGTTGCCCTCTGCCCCCTCGCCGCTGGGGGTAGCCGCGTGGCCCTGGAAGAGCGAGGGCGAGGGTCTGCCCTTGCTCCCCAACACCCTGGAGTACGCCGCCTCTATTGCCGCTTCGGTGGGACGGTACTTTTTGCGCCGTGGCCGGGCCGTGGGGTTGTGGACCACAGACCCTGAGGCCCCGGCTTTGTCGCCGGATCGCTCGCCCCAGCAAGAAGGACGTTTGCTCGAGCGTCTGGCGCTGTTGCGCCCCAGCCAGGGGCCGGGCCTGAACGCCCTCCGGACTCATCCTTTGCCCCACACGGCTTATGGCAGCCTGACCGTGATCGTCACGCCTTCGGTGGGGCAGGAGGTGGCCACGGCTACCGAGGCGGTGCGCATGTTGGGCGGTTTCCCGCTGGTGGTGTTGTTGGACGCGGCTTCTTTTGGTGGCGCTCAAGGCACGGCGGCCCTGGCGGCACGCTTGCGGCGACAAGGTGTGCCGGTGGTGGTCATCGCTCAGGGAGAGCGCTGGGCGCAGAAGTTGGCGCAGCCTCTGGCGTGGGGTTTCGTCACCCCCGTGGCCGGGTGAACGAGACAGGAGGCTTGATCTGACGGCGGAGTACCTCCGCGCTCCCATTCCCGGCGAGGTGTGGGGGGAGTTAGTCAAAGGCGCTGTGGTGGGGGATGCTGGACGAGAAATCGGGGGAATACACGGCGACCTGACATTTGCCGTGGCGCTTGGCGTAGTAAAGCGCCACATCGGCGGCCAGGATGAGGTCTTCCATGCTTTCGGCGTGGTCGGGCAAGGTAGCCACACCTGCCGAAACGGTCAGTGAGGCGCGCAACGGGGTGCCCGGCTTTTGGTGGAGGTGGCGTACGGCTTGCACGATCCGTTGGGCCACTTTGAGCGCTTTGTTGCTGGGGGTTTCAGTGAGGATAGCCACAAACTCCTCACCGCCGTATCGGGCGGTTAAATCCACACTGCGGGTGTTTTGCTCCATGGCCTGGGCCACGAGTTTCAGGGCCTCGTCGCCAGCCGGGTGGCCAAAGGTGTCGTTGTAGCGTTTGAAATCGTCCAGGTCGATCATGAGCAGGCTCAGAGGCCTTTGGAACCGCTTTGCGCGGGCCACCTCGCGTTCTAACTGGCTTTGGAAATAGCGGCGGTTGGCCAGGCCGGTAAGCGGGTCGGTGATGGACTCCTGGTAGCGTTTCTCATAGAGCCATGCGTTTTCCAGCGCCAGGGCGGCCTGGCTGGCGAACAGGGCCAGCACCTGAGCGTGCTTGGCATTGTAAAATCTGGGTTCCGTATGGTCCAGCGCCAGAAAACCGATGAGGCGTTCGCGGGCTACGATGGGCGCTCCCACCCAGGACTTGATATGTTTGCTGGTGGGCAAAAAGATCCAATGAGGATCCTTAGTCGTGTCGGGGACCACCAAGGGTTGGTGGGTTTGGGCCATGCGTTTGAGGTTGGTAACTTCCTTCAGGTTCAATTCCAGGCTGCGCATGGCGGCGTCGCTCACGCCAAAGCGGTCGTAGCCGCGATAACGGCTGACCGTCACCCGATTGTCGGACTGCAGGAGCAGAATGCAGGCCGAATCGTAGGGAACTACCTCGCCCACGAAGCGCAAAATGAGGTCCTGGATGCGGTCCGAGTCCAGGGTGGTGGTGAGTTGTAGGCCGGTCTCCCGCAGGGTATCGGCCAGCCGACGGAGGCGGCGTTCCCGCTCGTAACTGCGCTGCCATTGCAGGTGGATGGCAATATGATCGGCTACATTTTGGAGTAACCTCAAGTCATCTTCGTCGAAGGCATCGACCTGCTGGCTCTCCAGCGTGAGTACGCCCAACAGGGTGTCTGATCCGCAATGAGGATATCTTTCTTTTGCCAAATCAAGGTTTTTCTTGGATAATGTGCTTGAAAGACTCCTTGCCGTTCCCAAGG
>DUEP01000032.1 GCA_011176535.1 Anaerolineae bacterium
AAGGTGCACCGCTTGGAGTGCCTTTGCGGGCCAGGTGCTGCGTCTTCCGCCAAGCCCTGCCCCCCAGGGGCGCAGAAAAACGCGCAAAACATGGCCGTTTTTTGTGCTTCCGCGTCTGATGCGCAAATGTTACGCTATGGTGCAGACCTGCGCCGCTTTATGGCTTGGCTGGAAGAGCACGCTGGACGAGCCTTCCAGCCAGACCTGGTCCAGCCCGAACACTTGCGCGCCTACCGCGAATACCTGCAACGCGATCGGGGCCGCAAACCCACCTCCATCGCGCGCCAACTGGCGGCGCTCTCTCAGTTTTTCCAATGGGCCATGGAGCAGGGGATATGCACCAGCAATCCCGTGGCTCAAATCAAAATCCCCCGACAGCAGCGCCTGGCTCCCCGCTGGCTCAGCCGAAAAGAACAACGCGCTTTGTTGCGGGTGGTCGAAAGGGATTTGTTCCTGGCACACACCTTTTACACCCGCCGACAGGTGACCCGGCGCCGGGATGCGGCCATGGTGCTGCTGCTGTTTCACACCGGGTTGCGGGTGGGGGAACTGGTTCACCTGCAATTGGAAGACCTGGACCTCAAGGGACGGAGCGGCTGGCTGGAAGTTCGGGCCGGCAAGGGGCGCAAATCCCGCACCGTGCCTCTCAACGCCGCCGCCCGCCAGGCGCTGCAAGCCTGGCTGCAGGTCCGGCCGGAAACTCCCTCCCGTTTTGTGTTCGTGGTGGTGGAGCGCCAACACCATGGTCCGATTTCGATTCGGTCGGTGCAGCGGGCCATCGCCCGCTACGGGCGCCTGGCCGGGTTGGCCCACCTGACCCCACATACGCTCCGGCACACCTTCGCCAAAAACCTGGTCGACGCCGGTGTTTCGCTGGAAAAGATCGCGGCCCTGTTGGGCCATAGCAATCTCAACACCACCCGCATCTACATCACCCCCAACTTCGCCGATTTGCAGCAAGCCGTGGAGAGCCTCGCCCGATAACGACGGCTTGATCAACCCGATACCACCGCGCTCCAGGAGACGAAAAATGACAACACGTGCTCACGCGGGTGTTGACATGCAGCGACAAATCGGTTACGATGTGTGCGAAACATTCAATTTCCTTGAAGGAACTGCACACATGAAAAAGCAAAAACCCGATATCCGCCGTCTGTACCGGATCGCCGAACGCCAGGCCGGGTATTTCACCGCCCGCCAGGCCCGTCAGGCGGGCTACAGCGCCTCGCTGCTCACTTACCATACCAAGACCGGCACCTTCCAGCGCGTGCGGCGCGGGGTGTATCGCTGGGCAGCCTTTCCCGAGATGCCTCACGCCGACCTGTTCATCGCCTGGCTGAACGCGGGGCCCAAGGCCGTGCTCTCGCACGACAGCGCCCTGGCGCTGTATGGGCTTTCGGACCTGCTGCCCGGTGAGATTCACCTGACCGTCCCGCGCACGGCCTCCCGCAGACGGCGGGGGGTGCGGTTGCACACGGCCCGGCTGCGGCCCGATGAGGTCACCGAACGCGAGGGGCTGCCGGCCCCGCACATTCGCTGAAGGGGGGCGTAGCGCTCCAGTGGCGCCTGGGCGTGCGGGCACGCACCACGCAAGATGTGGACTTGTTGCTCACCCAAAAGGGGGAAGACTTGCACGCCTTGCTGGTTCAGGGGACATTGCACGATCTCCGGGATGGCTTTGCCTTCGAGGTCCAGCCCTCGAGACGACATCCGGGGCGATTCACCGTGCATTGTTTTCTGGCCGGGCGGCGGTTTGAGTCCTTTCATGTGGATGTGGGCACCGAAGATGTGCTCACGCTGCGTCCCGAAAGGCTCACGCCGCCTTCGCTGTTGGCTTTTGCCGGTATCGAGCCCACCCCGGTCTGGGTATATCCGGTGGCCCAGCAAATCGCCGAAAAGATCCACGCCTACACCTATCCCTATCCTGTGCCCAGCCGGGTCAAGGATTGGGTGGACCTGGCGCTGTTGGCCACCTTAGGGGAAATCCAGGCCGATGCTTTGCGGCAGGCCCTGGAGGCCACCTTTGCCCATCGGGACACACACCCGTTGCCCAGAATGCTTCCGCCGCCTCCGCCCTCCTGGTGGACCTCCTCGCGTCGCCTGCGCCGGGAATGTGGGTTGGTGTATGCCTCGCTGGAGGAGATGCACCGGGCCATTGCCGCCTTTCTCGACCCCGTCTTGCAGGCCCGCGTGCCCAACCACCGCTGGCGGCCCGAACGCTGGGTGTGGGTGTTGTAGCGGGGGATGGAGGCTCCACCCGGCCAGGATGGCGTAGGCTACGCCTCAGACCGCGCCTTGGTCGCGATCTTACGCACGGTTTCGCTCACTACGGCTTGGGGGCCAGTCAACCCGGCCAGCAGCACCTCGGCGATGTCGGGGGCCATGCGCTTCAGGTTGCGCAGCCGTCGGCCCAGCCACGAAGCCTCCACTTTGGGGTGGGCCACGACTTGCTGAATATCGCGCACCTCGGCGGTGAGATCTTCCTTTTCGACGACGGGGCGAGGCGAGTCCTGAATGGCGGCGTATACCGGCGCGAAGACGGCCTCCAGCGCGGCGGCGTTCACCACATTGCCGTCACCCGTGATAATGGTGCTGCCGCTGACATTGCCGCCGATGGCTGTGCCGCGCTCACCGGCCTGCACGATTTTGTCGCGCCCGACGAAATCGCCGCCGGTATGCACCTCGCCACCTACATAGGCACCGCCTTCGGTGTGGATTTTGGGGTTGTTCTTTTGTTTGGACATAGAGGACTCCTTTGTGAGGTGTCAGGTTGCAGGCGTCAGGTGTCAGGGGGTAGCCTTCAGCGGCGACCAAAGGATTTGAGGAGGCCAGTGAGCATACGCTTGATTTCCTCTACGGCGTTGACCAAAGCCCGGTATTTCTCTTCGCGCAGCCACCCCATCTCATAAGCAAACAGCAGGAGGTACTCGCTCTCGCTAGCCGAACCTGAGGCGATTTCCAGGAAACGGGCAAACTGAGCATCGCCATCGCGGCCACAACCCTCGGCAATGTTGGTTGGAATGGAGAGGGCTGCACGTTGCAACTGGCTGGTCAACCCAAAGCGCTCCTCAGGCAGAAAGCGCCGACAGGCCGCATACACCGCTTTGGCAAAAGCATGGCTTTTCTCCCACACCTTCAAAYGGTGAAAATCTCRCATATTTACATTTRCCTCCACGCTGCCGTTATRGCCTGCTACCTACATCCTGAAGCCTGYTGTCTGAAKCCTGRTCGCTCYCTGCCGCCAGGGACMACACCACCCGAAAGCCAANNTNGMCGTNNANGAAGMCGGAYGGATGRTMCCWGCCCCGGARGGCGGCGCGGGCGCYCCTTCGACKGTYGAACCACGAGCCGCCGCGCACCACGCGCAGGTCARGACCTGCCAGCCGCTCCCGCCCGYCGGCGGGGTCGTAAGGRTAGCCGTAATCGGGCCGCATAATGTCCAYGCCCCACTTGCTGCGCGTCCACTCCCAGACATTGCCGCTCAGGTCGAGCAGGCCGGTCCCCGGCGTGCCCCCCCCTGGGGAACAAGCCCACGGGCGAGGTCTGCCCCAGCCCGGTTTCCTCGTAGTTGGTGTGGTCGGGGGTGATCTCCTCGCCCCAGGGGTAAATCCTCAAGCCCTCACCCCCAGCCCCTCTCCCCATGGGAGAGGGAAGGCCGCCCCGGGCTGCCGCCTCCCACTCGGCCTCGCTGGGCAAGGTGAAACGATAACGCCCCGAGGCCACCGCAGCCCAGAAGCGCCCTCTTCCTCGCTTTGGGCTGATACCTGATGGCTGAAGGCTGCTATCTGCTCCCCCAGCCACGCACAGTAGGCCAGCGCCTCATACCAGGTGATCCCCACCACCGGCCGGGTGGCCGCGCCCCATTTAGGGTCCCCCCACCAGTGCGGGCGGCTGCGGCCCAGCACCCACTCTTTGTGCTGGCGCACAAGGTCTTTGTCCGGATGGGTTTCGATGGCCGAGAAGTCCGGTTCGGTGCCCTGCCGCCAGGCCCAGCCCTCCGGCGTCCAGTAGCGCTCTGCCTCGTAGCCGCCGGCTTCCACGAAGTGTCGGAACTGTTCGTTGGTCACCGGGTAGCGGGCGATCCAGAATTCGGGCAAGCGCACCCTATGGAGCGGGTGTTCGTCGTCGTAAGCCGTCTTGTCATCGTCCGGGCTGCCCAGCCAGTAGTCTCCAGCCGGGATGCGCACGAAGCCTAAGGGAGCGGGTTCGGGCTGACCGCGTAGCAGCACAGGAAGGTGCAGGCGGTCGGGGTCGAAACGCGGGTCGCCCAGTTTGCCTAACGCGTCGCCCGCCTCCAGGCGCTCGGCGGGGGTGAGCGCGCCGGTTTCCACGATGAACGCCAAGCTCTCGCGGAGGCGCTGGAGCATAACCTGGAGGAACGCCTCGCCGCTTTCCGCCGCCCGTTCGGGCAGTCGCAAGTCCACCCCGGCCTGGCCCACCAGCACGGCCAGCCGTAAGTCAGATGCGGAGGAGTTCGCGTTCACTGGTTGGGGCAACAGGCGATTGAGGATGTCCACCGCGGCCGCATAGCCCCCCGGGGCGGCTTTGCCGATACCCAACAGGAACACCTCGCGCCACCAGGTGGGGTCTGCTTGCACCCGTTCTCTCAACGCCTGGGCCAGGTCGCCGTAGGTGTTAGTAAGGTAACTGGCCGCCAGGTACTCCTGGAAGGAACGATGGAGAAAGGCATAGGTGCCTTCCTTACGGCCGATAAGCAGGCCGGCCCGCGTCTCTAAGTAGTCCACCAGCACGCGGGGGTTAAGGGTGTCGGGCAGGTAGCGGCTGAAGAGGGCTAAAATCTCCTGGAAGGGAATATCGGCGGCGGTTTGGACCTCTTCCTCGCTGGGGGCCTGTTTCCCCTGCCGCTCGTGGGTCCTGTAGGCCAGTTCCTCCACCATGCGGCGCAGGGCGCCGACCCCCAGGGCGCGAATGGCTTGGAAGTCCTGCCCGGCTACAGGGTCGGCCTCGCTCTTCTCCTGCCAGCGTTGCAGGAGTAGCGAGACGGCGTCCTCGTAGAGCGCGGCGCGGTCCTCGGGCAGTTGACCGCGATGGGTGTGCAGGGTGGCCATCAGGGTGAGCAACAGGGGGCGTGAGGCCATGTCGGCCAGGTAGGGCCGCTCGGCGATGGCGGCAGCAACTGCTCGCGCTTATGCTTGGTGACGGCAGGCGTCCATTCCATCCAGGGCGCTACCGCGTCGTACCAGTGCTGTACGAAAGTGCGCACCTGGTCTTCGTTGAACGGGGCCAGGGCGATAATCTGGAAGCCTTCCAGGTGCCATTGGGGGTCGGCGTAGGCGTAAGGGCGGGCGGTGAGTAGAAAGCGGCTGTGGGGGGCAAACTGGTTGACCCAGGCCGTGATGGCCTGCAACAAGGTCTGGCGGCGTTTCCCTGCTTCGGGGACCTCGTCCAGGCCGTCCAACATCACCAGAGCGCCTTGCTGGGCGGCCTTGCGCTGGATATAGGGCAGCAGGTGCGCCGCCGCCTCTTCCCCCAGACGGGCAGCGATGTCGTCCCGCAGGGCCTCCCACAGGGCGCCGGCTTTCGACGCGGCATCCAGATAAGGGGCTACCCTGCGCAACACCAGGCGCAGAGGCAGCAGCGAGCGCAAAGGCGCGGGCAGCGCCTCCCGGTGTTTTGGGGAAGCCGTCATGCGCCAGGTGAGGTAGTTGACGAAGGTGGTCTTCCCCGACCCGGCGCTGCCCAGCAGCACCAGTTTGCGCCCCCTTGGGGAGGTCATGGCATCCAACAGGGACGTGCGCTCGCCGCCCTCGCCCCTGGCCAGGCGCAGGCCCCAATGCTTGGTGTCTTCGTCGGGTTCTCGCGGCGGCGAGACCACATCCAGGTTGATGTACACCGCATCAAGGGTGATGGGTTGCCCGGTGCCGGGGCGGATGAACTGGGCGTCAATGATGCCCAGGGGAAGTTGACGGCATTCGTGGGCCAGGGCGCGGTGGTAGGCCTCCAGGAGCACCTGAGGCAACTCGTCGGGCGCACATTGAACCTGCACATTGTCGCCGGTGATGATGAAATTGCCAAAAGCATCCCTACCGATGGCCACCGCGCGCTCGGCCAGGGCTTGCACGATGCGGTCTCGGCCGGCCATGTCGTCCCCTGCGCCCCGGGGCGCCTGTGCCGCGGGGTGATCCGCTTCTCCGCCGGAGGAACCGGTCTGCCGGGCGGCTTCCAACCGGGCCAGCAAGCGTTCCAACGCGGCGGTATCCCGACCGGCCTGGCGCATGGTTTCGATGGCCTGTCGCAATTGTTGAATGCTCTGCTCGTCCGGCGTAAGCGAAAAAGAGGAGGAATGCGCTTCGTTCATGGGTGCCTCCCTCGACCACGGTTGGCTTTACTATAGCATAACCTCCCCGCTTATGCGAAAAAATTTCTCCCCTCTTTTCCCCCATCTTTGCACACTTACGCGACCAGTTTCGCCCCCTGACTTGTCGGGGAATGGGGATTAGGCGACAAGTTGACAATAGAGTCGTTGCGGAATAACCCTCACTCTCAGATATAGGGGCTGAGAGGTGCACAAACCGCTAAATCACCCCCACATCTGGGGGAGGCATCTTATTGTGCAATGACTCTAAAGGATGCCAGCAGGCGGTCGGTGAAGTCCTGGGAGAAGTGGCGCGCGTCCAGGGCCAGGGTGGGATGGCCCTTGAGGAAGGCGATGCGGCCTTCCCTGGTCTTTGAGGTCGGCGGGCAGTTCGTGAATATGGAAGAGCGCCCGCCATTCCTCCCACTGGGCCTCATTCTCCGCGATCTCGGGATAGAAGTCCTCCGGAATGTTTCCAACAGTGATGCACCAGCATGAGTTGGAACCAGCCCTCGGCCAGGTTTTCGCCGGCCGCTTCCATCTCGTCCAGATTGAGCACCTCGTCCTTGAGGTAGAAGTCCAGTTCGCGGGATAGGAAGCCGCGCAGGTCCTTGTGGATGAAGAAATCGCGGGTGTTGCAGGCGGTGTATTGGCGCAGATGGTGAGCCAGATAGGAGACCGGGGTTGCCTTTGGCGTCTCTACGCCGTTCCGCACTCAGCGCGGCCAGGGCCTCGGCGTTGCCCTGCAGCCGGGCGGGGATCTGCTCCAGGGCTTCCTCGATGATGCTCTCCTGCTGTTTGCTCTTGCCGTAAGTGATTTTCTCCCGCTCGGTCAGGGGGCGGTAGTGGAAGGGGATGGTCAGCGTGCGCTTTTCCGCATCCCAGGCGATGCCGTCCAACACAGGCAGGGAGAAGCGCTTCTCGCCCTTGACATTGTTGACCTCTACATCGGCGGCCTGGAGTTTGAAGTGCACGGTCACGCCGTTGGGCGCCTTCCAGGTGTAGTCGGTGAAGTGCTCGGCGGTCTTGACATAGTACTGGTCGTGGTTAGCCCAGTAAAGCATGACCTCCTCGCCGTGATACGGGATGCGGTCATAAAGCACCTTGCCATCCTGTTCAACAGGCTCCCCGCCTCGCAACACCAGAGAATGCTCCTTCTTGGCATAGCGTCGCCTGAAATGAAATCACCGTCCTGGTAGTAGCGGCTGAAGAAGGTGTAGAGATGATTGTACACGGCGGCTTCCAGGGCTTCGGCAGGCTGGGCGTGGGCGGCTTTCCTTTGGGCTTCCAGGTATTCCCTGCCCACCTTTGTGTTGTGGTATTGTGCGGCCAGGGTGCCTTCGGCGTCGAGGGCGTCTTCCCCCAGCGTATCCAGCACCTTTTGGCGGGCTTTCTCCAGCGCCTGCTACGCTCGTTGCATTTCGGCCAGGGCGCCCTGTTGTAGTTCTTCTTCGATAGCTTTCGGCAGATCTTCCTCGATCCAGCGCTCGATGAGCGAGCGCTTGAGGTTCATAATACGGTAGATGCCGAAGTCCAGGTAGGCCAGGTCGAATTGGAAGAGTTCGCGCAGGAGGTTTTGAAACTTTTCCAAAGGCTCCATATCAATCTACCTTCCCTTATCCCTTTT
>DUEP01000033.1 GCA_011176535.1 Anaerolineae bacterium
CCACTCCGCTGCCCACCCGTACGCCCGTGCCCACCCCCACCCCAGGGGCGCCTTTCCTCCTGGTGGACCAGCAACCGCTCTGCGACCCCAACTTGGGGATGCTGCTCCAATTCTGGCTGGAAGACCGCAGCGGCAACCCCGTACCGGGAGCCGAAATCGTGGTCACCTGGGACGCCGGCGAGGAGCACATCTTCACCGGCCTCAAACCCGACATCGGGCCGGGGTACGCCGACTTCCGCATGGAAGAGGGGCAAACCTACCATGTACGCCCGCTGCCCGGCGGCGAGCCGGTCACCGTGCAACCCTGGGAATGCCAAGTCAAAGGCCAGCGCTTCTGGGGCGGATGGAGGCTGACCTTCCGCCGTCCCTGATGTTCCTGCCCAGCCAGTTGTGATATAATCCGAACACAAGTTTCCCCCCTCCGAGGCGCTTTATGCCCGTGGATTTCGCCACCCTCAAAGCCCAGGTTTCCCAGAAGGCCGCCGACTACAAGAACCGGGTCGAGCGCATCCAGACCCTGCTGGAACGCGCGCGCCACACCCTGCGCCATGCTCACCTATCTCTCGCCGACATCAGGAGCCGTGTCGAAACTGCCGTCAAGCAGAACAAAGGCTGGCGAGGGGCCATGCCCACCAAGGAGCCGCTGGGCAAAGGGTTCCCTCCCCCAGAGGTGTCCCTGGAGGGGGTGGTCGTGCTGGCCGCCGACGGCTCTCAGATCAACCCCGACCCCCACGGCGAGGTGTACTTCGGCCTGGTCAACCTGGGCCTGGTGGCCATGGACCGTGGGCAGACCCCCATCACCCTGGTACGCTCCCACCTGCTGCTCAGCGAACTCCACGAGCGCGAAGGTTTCGAGGCCTCGGTGCTCCTGCGACGCGACCTCTACGAACGCCTGGGCCTGGCCTGGGCCGCCGCCTTGATCCACGGGAATCAAGACACCCTCCACGCCCTGGAATCCACCTTCCATAACCTGGGCTGGGCCCCCCAGGGGGTTCAGCCCGCCGAAGTGGAACGGCTCAAAGCCTTCCATCCTCACCCCACCCGTGTGGTGGCCCTCACCGACGGTCCTCTGGAACTCTGGGGCCCGCGCCGCGAGGAGGGCTACGGTGATTTCCAGAAAAGCCTGGCACACTACAAGCAGGCCCTGAAACACCTGCAGGATCTCGGCGTGGCCCCTGTGGGTTATGTGGACAACCCCCGCGCCGATCTGGTGGTGCGGATGCTGGAACTCGTTGCAGAAGACGGCGCCCCACCCTCGGATGCTCACCACCCCTGGGCCGGGGTGCGGGATCAGGACCTCTGGGTGGAATGGCTCCCCCCCGGACACCGCACTGCCCTGTTCCAAATCCGGGCCCAATACCTCGAAGAGTACGAGGAAGCCCTTCGCCCCCACTTTTTCTACCTCAATGTGGGCCTGGCGCAAAACAAACCCATCCTGGCCCGCGTGGAACTGCCCGCCTGGGTGGCCCAACAACCAGAAGCCGTTGACCTGGTCCACGCCGTGCTGCTCTGGCAGGGCAGCATCGTCCCCGGTCGGCTGTACCCCTACATCCTGCACCGCGCCCACGAGACCGCCGTCGTCACCCACGAGGACCGGCGCCAGGTGACCTGGATGGTCCAACACGCCCTGCTGACCAAGGGATTGACCGCCGACCGGCGCTCCCACAAACAGCGTGCCAAAGACGACTCCGCCAAGAGGAACCACTATGAACGGTAACGAACGACTCATCGGGCGCCTGCTGCGCGCCGGCACCACAGGCTTTGTCGCCGGTTGTCGCGTCAGCCGCCTGGAAGCCCTGGCCTTCGGCGCCCTGGTGCGGGTGGAACTGGACGCCGACCAGGCGGTGTACGGGCTGATCTACGACATCCGCATCGACGACGACGGCCTCGTACGCCAACTGGCCCTGGCCGACGCTGTGGCCGAGAACATCATCCACGACAACCGCACCAACCGCAATGTGCCCGTGGAAATCAGCGTGCTGGCCACCGGCTGCCGGCAGGGGGAGAGCATCTCTCATCTGCTGCCGCCGCGACCGCCCCTGAGCCTGGACGACCTGACCATCTGCGACGATGAGGAAATCGTGCGTTTCACCGGCACGCCGCACCTGGGCTACTTCCGCCATGTGTTGCGGGCCCAGGACCTGCCGGTCGGGGATTTGCTGGCCGCTCACATTCGCCAGGCCCAGGCGGCCCACGAGCGGCTGGCCGACCGCGGCGGCGATCCCCAGTGGAGCCGCAAGGCCGTGGCCCACATCATCACCCTGTTGCGCGACGACTACGACCGCCTCATCCAGGTACTCGATGCCCTGGGCGACGCCCTGCCAGGCGAGTGGGAAACGCCCAAGCAGGCGATCGCTGACTAATTTCCAGAGAAATCTCTCCACCCTCTCCCGCCGAGGAGAGCGTTGCCAGAACTCGCCTGTTTCTTTGGCATCATCATCCGCATGTGCGCAGAGCCGGGGCCCGCATCACCGCCCCCACTTTCATGTGTATTATCAGAACCATACAGCAGTCTACAGCATCGACCCTATCGAGCCCATTGGCGGAGCCTTGCCCCGTCGCCAGCAACGCCGGGTTGAAGCCTGGGCTGAACTCCATCAAGGGGAATTGCTGGAGAATTGGGAACGCTCACCTTGCGGATCGTGTTCGACGACGAGGTAGAACGGGTCATTGACTTTCGGGAAATCTTGGTCGGACCACTCTATGGGGCGCTAAAGGATGAAAGCGTGTTTCAACAAGTCACGATTGATCCGGAAACCCACACCCTGGTATGGCCGAATGGCGCCGATTTTGACCCCGAAACCTTGCACGAGAGGCCGAAGTATGCGGAAGCGATGAAGCAGATGGCCGCGCAATGGCAAGCAAAGGAAAAGGTAAGCGGAACCAACGACTTAGCCTAAATCTACATCTGGTGCTCCTTTGGCAGGAGGCTTGAATGACCCACCCCCAACGCGAACTCATTGGCTATGTGGTCGGCGGCACGCTGAAAAGCGGGCTGCGCGTGCGGCTCACCGTGCCGCCTCAGCAGGTGCATGAAGGCGCTTTCGTGGTCACCGAGAGCGGCGGCTACCTGTTCTACGGCCTGGTCACCGACATCCGCCTGGGCGCCACGGATCAGCGCTTCGCCGACGAACGGTTAGGCCAGCGCATCCCCGGCCACCTGGCCGCCCTGCTGCAGGGCCAGACCCTGTACGCCGACCTGGAAATCCTGCTGGCCCTGATGCAGGAAAGCCCCCCCGACAATCCCGCGGCTTACCAGCGCTGGCAGGAGGAAATCGACCTCGGCCTGCGGGAGCGGCCTCGCCCCCGCCCCCCCAAGACCGTGCCCTCCCATCAGGCCGAGGTGTATCTGGCTTCGCCGGGCGACATTGAGGAAATCTTCGGTAAGGACGACGACGAGCACTTCCAGATCGGCACCACCCGCGAGCAGGAACACCCGGTACGCATCAACCTGAAAAAATTCGTCCAGCGCTCGGCGGGCATCTTCGGCGCCACGGGCACGGGCAAGTCCTTCCTGGCCCGCATCCTGCTGGCCGGGCTTATCAAGCACAACAAAGCCTCGGTGCTGGTCTTCGACATGCACAACGAGTATGGCTTCGACGATGTGGCCTCGGATACCGGCAAGCGGGTCATCGGCCTGAAGAGCAAGTTCCCGGCCCGTGTGCGGGTGGTCGCCCTGGGCGCAGGCAGCACCATCCGGGGGCAGACTCCCGACTTTCATCTGGAAATCGACGCCCACGATATCGAGCCCGCGGATATCCTGCTCCTGACCCGTGAACTGAACCTCAAGGAGACCACCCCCACCACCTTGGACGCCCTGGTGCAGTCCTTTGGCCGCGATTGGTTCATCCGCTTCCGCGAGATGCGCTTAGGGGCCAAAGAAGAGATTGTGGACGAGACCACCGGCAAGGTGAAGCGGGTGCCAGCCCCCGACAGCGTCGAAGCCTGGGCCAACGAAGTGGGCACCAACGTCATGGCTGCCGAAGGGTTGCACAACAAACTACGCCGCCTGTTCGACAAACCTTACATCGTGGACCACCCCGCCAGCGACACGGTCTCCCAAATCATCGACGCCCTGACCTCCGGGCAGCATGTTTTCCTCTCCTTCGGCAGGTACGAAAGCGACCTGGACTACCTGCTGGTGACCAACCTGCTCACCCGCCGCATCCGCCAGGAGTGGGAGAAACGCACCAACGCCTACCGCACCCAAGGTGACCAGGAGCCGCGCCCCCTGGTCATCGTGGTCGAGGAGGCCCATAAACTGCTCAACCGCGAGATGGCCTCGCAGACCATCTTCAGCACCATCGCCCGCGAGATGCGCAAGTACTATGTGACCCTGCTCATCATTGACCAGCGCCCTTCGCAAATTTACGACGAGGTCATGTCCCAGTTAGGCACGCGCATCTCGGGCTGGCTGGGCGACGACGACGACATCCGTGCCGTGCTCTCGGGCCTGGCCGGCCGCGAGCAACTGCGGGGGATGCTCAGCCGCCTGCAGCCCAAGGAGGAAGTGCTGCTGCTGGGCTGGGGCGTCCCCATGCCTTTGCCGGTGCGCACCGTGCGCTATAACGACGAATTCTGGCGCAACCTGCTGGGCGAAGCAGGACAAACGCCCAACACCGCTCAGGCCATGCGCAATTTGGGATTTGCCGACTGAGGGCAACAAAAAGGGGCCTGAGAAGCAAAACGCCGCTCAGGCCCCTTTACCTTCGGGATGAAGAAGGTCAAACCACCCTTCTTCATTTCTCCAGCCGCACTTCCAGACGAGCGCCCAGCACCCGGGCTACTTTCTGCAAGGTCGCCAGCGATGGCCGATGGGTGCCGCTCTCCAGGCGGGCGATCACGGATTGGGTTGTACCCAACGCCTCGGCCAGTTGCGCCTGGGACCATCCCTTTTCCTGTCGTAGTTGGGTTACGGCCCGGGCGATCTGTCGCTCCAACCGCCGGGTCTCTTCCTCGTACAAACGCTGCAACTCGGGGTCATCGGCCAGCAAGCCATCACGGAATGCGCGGTAATCCATCTTCCACTCCTCATGTTCCAGCGCTCAACGGCAAAAAAACAACCTAGTCATGACCGGCGCACCTTGCTCTTGCTAATTACGGGAAAGGTATTCCCGCATCCGCCGCAAGGCCAACTCTAAGTCGCGCTGCGGCGTCTTACGCGATTGCTTGCAAAATGCGTGCACTACGACAATTTTCCGCTCCGAGGCACGGAAGAAAAGGAACCGATAGGGGCACCGTGAGCCTCGAAAGCGCAGCTCCCACAACCTGCCTCGCAGCGGACGCAACTTGTTCCCCCTGGGAAAGGGGCCAAAGGCTTGTAACTCGTCCAACTCAGCCAAAATCAGAGCCTGGTCGGACTTGCTTTGGGCAGTGATAAATTCCGCCACCGGGCATCGCCCGCTGGGCAACTCGTAAAACACTACCTGCCAAGCCTGTGTCAATCAGGCCTCCTTTCTTGATGAAAAGACAAACCCATTTGTCAAGGTGCGCCGGTCGCTTTCGATTATAGCAGTATGTGCTATTTTGTCAAGCCATGCGCCACTACTTACCAGACCCACCTCCATGCACACCCAGATTTCTGGAGCAGCGCCACCCGCCCGGTCGCACGCGCAACGGCCCCTGGACGAACGAGCCCACATCCTTGCGCAACAACTGTTCCTCGGCATCCAGCATCAGACTCATTTTGCGTTCCTTTCTATGGTTAATTGAGCGCAAACGAAGGGCTGCCCACCATCCAGCCGGCGCCCAGACCTGCCTGTTCGCCGGTCAGGATGGTGGTGAAGGAAGCATGGGCCAAAGGGCGCGTCAGACGGATCACCGTGGGGATGTTCGGCCCGGAGGCGTAGTGCGCGTAAGTCCAGTACTGCCCGCTGACAGGGTCGAAATACCCGGCGGGGACGCCACCGCTGGCCGAGGCGAGCAAACCGCCGGGCAGCGCGTCCACCAGGGTGTAGGTGCCACGCAGGTCGGGCGAGGTCCAGACCGAGATGGAGAGGCCGTGGGAAAGGTAGAGCACATACTGCCGGCCATCGAAGAAGATGTCCGGATCCGAGACCGAGCGACAGGCCGTCGCGCCGCCCACTTCCACCGTGAGCCCGGCGTCGGCGTCCAGCGTGAAGCGGCTGCCGTCGCTGCCGGGGACCTCCGTGGCGACGCCAATTTGCCGTTGGCAACGGCTTTCTTCAGGGGCGCACACCGCTGGATCGCCCCCCATTTGGCCGTGCAGGAAGAACAGCACCAGCCGCCCCTGGTCATCCAGGATGAGGGAAAGGGCCACGAACCCTCCGGAGACGCCCTCGATGGGCACCGGCCGGGTGGCCTCCAGCACCCCGGTGTCCAGGTGGTAGCGGGTCAACATACCAGGGGTGTAGATGTGGAGCGTCTGGCCGCGGCGAATCAGGTCGGGCACCGAACCCTGGAAAGGCCGCCAGCCAGGGACGACCTGCCAGTGCGCCCCATCATCGCTTTGGGCCAGGTAAATGATGGTCAGCGGGGTCGCACAGGATGAGATTGTGGTGTCGCAGGCCAGGAAAGCTATCAGGTAGGGCGCGGTGAGATGGAGGTCGAGGGCCACCTCCTGGGGGTTGCCCTGGGGAGGGGCCATGGTGTCGACCGGGCCTCCGCAGGGGGCTGGTTGCCCTGCCCGCCCTCAGGAGGCGTGCCCCCCGCCGGGGCCGTTTTCCGGGCCGCCGGGCGGCATCACGCCGCAAGCGCTCAACGCCGGTTCTTCCTCCTGCGTGGGCGGGCGCTGAAAGGTGGTGATGGCGGCAAAGGCTGCGTCACCCCAGGCCTCTCGCAGGCAGGCCTGCTGTTCGGCGGTCAGGTCCGTAAAGGGGTTGAAGGCCGGGGTGCCCTCGCCTGATTCGGGGGAGGGGGGCGGCGCCCCATTCCCGGCGGCCATTTCCAGGTAAGCGAAGAGGTAGCCGCCGTCTGGGGAAGCGGTAACGGAAAGGCTGCCGCCGCTGCCCGGCCCGCGGCGGCCGAGGCGCTCCGTCCAGGTCTGACCGCCGTCGGTGGAGAGGAAGAAGGTTTGCGCCAGCTACAGGCCCACGCTGTCGTCGGGGAAGGCGATCAGTTCGGAGATCCCCGGCGCGGCCACGGGCTGACCGATAGGGGTGAAGGTGCGCCCATCCAGACTGGTGGTCAGGTAAACCCGATGGGCGTAAATGGGCGAGTCGCCGGATCCCTCCCCCATGCCGGTGGGGCACTCCCTCGTAGCGGTGGGCGACGGTGCGGCCTGGGGGACGGTCGTAGGCGAAGGCTGGGCGGGCAAAGGTGTAAGCTGCGCCGGACCAGCCGGTGACGGCCCGGGCGGCTGTTGTGCGCCCGGACGGGAGGGACGGAGGGGCCGCGCACAGGCGGCAAGGAGCAGCACAAAGACGAAAAAGCCAAGGGGGAGGAGTCGCTTCATCGGTCAACACCTGGGGTAAGACGGCGTGGAGGGTATACGCCAGACACGGATAAGAGGAAGGAACCAGGGTCAGGTCATTCTCCGGACGCAGCGGAAGACCACGCTATCGCCCCGCCGCAGCGGCCAGGTCCACCACATTCGCCGAAGTGACCACCTGCAGATGCCCGGCCGCCCAGACCACCATGGCCTCGTAGGTCTGCCAGATGGCCTCCTGCTCCTGCGCCGGGCGCAGGGTGGACGGATCGGGCGCGCTCAAGTCGAAAGGCGGGGCGAGGGGCGTGGTCTTGTTCCCGTGGGCGTCGATCTGGTAGTAGTACGAATCCCAGGCCACTGAGCCCCGGCGGTAGAAGTTGTTCTCGTGAATGTGGGCCAAAATGAAAGGCGGGCACAGGTAGCCCTGGGCCTGCCAGTCGGCCAGTTGAGCCTGCCACAGGTGAACCTGGGCGTATTCGGCAGTCTGTGGCCCCATGACCAGATTCCACCAGAAGTTCTGGCTGCTATTTACCAGAGTGACCCGCGTGATGCTGCAATCCACCGGGCGGGCCAGCAAGCCGTCCACATAGATGAAGGGCTGGGCAATGTCCGCGCCCGACTCGTGGGAGAGCACCACCATACGCGCCCCCAGGTCGGCATACACCGGGCGGGCCACGGCCATCAGGGTCGGGCCGGCCCTGGCCGCCACGGCCACGGGTGGGCTGCCCAGCAGTTGCGCCACATAGGCGTAGCCGCCTGCCGGGTGCGGTCCAGGCCGCCGGTAGCCAGGTCCAGGCGGTAGGTTTCATAGTCCAGGATGGTCTGACACAGCGCGTCGCCCTGGAGGCCTTCCAGAAACACGGAAAAGCCCTCGGTCAGCGGATGCGGGGCGCGCACATGGTAACTCACCGTCATGCCGCTCTCGCGCAGCCGCTGGAGCACCTCGGGGTACTACGCGGCGTAGGCGCGGGCCACCGGTGCGGTGAGGTAGAAACCCCCGCGCACGCCGTAGCGCTGAAAGAGGTCGATCAGGCGCAACAGGGTGGCCGCGTTCTGCTCCACATGCACCCAGCCGTGCACATTGACCACGAAGGTCAGGTAGCCCTCGGGGGCGGCGGTGGGTGGGGTCGGGGTAGGTTGGGCCACGGCCTGGGTAGGGGCTGGGACGGCAACCTGACCCTGTGCCTCCTCCCAGGCGATGTAAGCGTCGGCCATCTGAGAATAGGTGGCTCACTGCACCCGGCCCTCGGACAGGAAAATCACCGGCCTGTTGGGGTCATGGGTCGCAAAAGCGCGCACGCCCTCGCCGTTGGGGCTGCCAGAAGGCCGCCAGGGGTGCACCCCCACCAGGGAAAAGTCGGTGGTCTGCGTGCGGGGGGTTCTTCCAATCCGAGTTCATTTCCAACCCGGCGCAGGTGGCGGCCTCCAGCAGATGGGGGTACAGGTTGCCGCCGCTCCAGTAGCGGATGCGCTCCACCCCACTGGCCTGACGGATGTAGCCGATTTCCCTCTGCATCACGGCGCACCATCGTTCCAGGCAGCAGGGTGTTGACATCCGGGCCCAGGTGAGCGTCTTCGTGGAAGTGCAGGGCAATCTCGTGGCCGCGGGCCGCCAGGTCGGCCAGAACTATGTTTCCCAGGGCGATGGCCTACGTGGTGAAAGGCGATTGAGCCTGCACGGTGAGCATACCACCGTGAGCCTCCACAATTTGCGCCAAGGCATCCAGGCGTGGCGCTGGAAGGCCTTGGGGTTGGCGTAATCCATCTTGCCGCTGCGGTAGCCCTAGGCCGTCTCGCCCATGGGCTCGATATGGACGCCGATGCCGAAGAGCAGCGCGGCCGGCCCGCTGGGCATAGGGGTGGGCGCCGGGGTCGGCGAGGGCACAGGTGCCGGGCGCGTCGGCCGGGCCAGGGGTGAGGCGAGCGGCCCCGCGCCTCCGGCAGGGAACACCGCAGAACAGGGAGGGCGGGGTGCCGGAGCGCCTCCGGCCGCGGGAAGGTTACAGCCAACCAGGGCCAGGAGCAGCAACCAAACCGGAAAAGCGCGTCGCCAAGCCCTGCTCACCTCCAACAAGGATTCAGGCTACCGCTGCAAGAGCCTATGCGAAGGGAAGAGGGCGAACCACCGCCGTCTGCCCCCCTTCCGAGGCACTTTCAGGATAGCCAAAGACGATCACAAGGAGTGTCAGGTGGATGTGAACAGGTTGTAAAATCGGCCGTCCGGGTCAACAAGGTTGCCATCCGGACGGCCAGGACGATGGAGGGCGTGCCTCAAATTCAGCCAGGACCGCCTAACCGTGGGATCCTCTTTTCGTCTGCCAGAGCGTATCCTCTCCGACGCCCCTCCGTCACCTTGCTCACCCCACCGGCTCCATTTCCCCCCAGTTGGGGCCGACGCGGGCGTCGGTGACCAAGGGCACTCTGAGGCGATAGGCCCCTTCCATGGCCTCCCGCACGGCACGCACCGTCTCGTTCAGCGCGTGGCGGCGCACTTCCAGCACGACTTCATCGTGAACCTGGATCAGCATTCTGGCAGGCAAACGGCGCTCCTGGAGCAAAGCGTGCACCTGCAACATGGCCACCTTCATGATGTCCGCCGCACTGCCCTGGATGGGGGCGTTGATGGCTTCGCGCTCCTCCCGTTGGCGCACCTGGCGGTTGGTGTGGGGGTTCTGCAGCGCTGGGAAGTAGCGCCGGCGGCCCAACAGAGTTTCCACATAGCCTAATTCGGTGGCCTTGCGCCGCGTTTCCTCGATGTATCGCTTGACCCCCGGGAACTGACGGAAGTAGGCCTCCACAAAGTCCTCGGCCTCGGCCAGGGTGAGGTCGGTGGAGCGGGTCAGGCCGTAGGGGCTCATGCCGTAAATCAGGCCGAAGTTCACCGCCTTGGCGTGACGGCGCATCTCTTTGGTCACTGCCTCCAGGGGCACGCCGTAGATGGCGGCGGCGGTGGCCGCGTGGATATCCAGCCCGGCCTGAAACGCGGCGATCATGTTCTCATCGTTGGCGATGTGGGCTACAATGCGCAGTTCGACCTGGGAGTAGTCCACCGAAAGCAGCAGATGGTCCGGCGGGGCGATGAAGGCCTTGCGCACCTCGCGGCCGATGGGCGTGCGAATGGGGATGTTCTGCAAGTTGGGGTCCGAGGAAGCAATACGCCCGGTGACCGTGCCCGTCTGGTTGAAGGAGGTGTGCACTCGCCCGGTTTCGGGGTGAATTTGCTGGGGCAGGGCGTCCACATAGGTGGACTTGAGTTTGGCCAGTTCGCGGTGCTCCAGAATCCAGGCCGCGGCGGGGTGGGCGTCGCGCAGGGCCTCCAGTACGCTGGCCGAGGTGGAATAGTAGCCGCTCTTGGTCTTGCGGGTGCGGTCAGGGGGCTTGAGGCCCAGGTCTTCAAAGAGGGCTTTGGAAAGTTGCTGCGTCGAGTTGAGGTTAAAGCGCCGTCCTACCGCCTGGAAAATCCGCTCCTCCAGTGCGTGCATCCGTTGGGCCAGTTGGGCCGACATGTGCTGGAGGAAGGCGGTATCCAGCAGCACCCCGGCCATCTCCATCTCGGCCAGCACCCACACCAAGGGCATCTCCACCTCGTGGAAGAGGCGCAGGGCCGCCCGTTCCCGCAGGTCGGCTTCCAGCAAGGGGATGAGGCGCTGCACCATGACCACATCGGCGGCCGCGTAGGGGGCCACCTTGCTCACCGGCACCTCGGCCATGCTGATCTGCTTGCGGCCCTTGCCGATAAGGTCGGCGATTTCGGTCATCTCCACGCCTAGGCGCACCCAGGCCAGGTTCTTCAGCCCCAGGTTGCGCGAAGCCGGGTCGCGCAGCCACTCGGCGATCATGGTATCGAAGGCCAGCGGTGCCACCCGCAGGCCGTGGCGGGCCAGCACCACGATGTCGTACTTCAAATTGTGCCCCACCTTGGGCAGGTCGGGGTCCTCCAGCGCCGGGCGCAGGGCCTCGCGCACCTGCTCCCAGGGCAGTTGCGGCTCGCCGGTGCGATGGGCCACAGGGATGTAGTAGCCCTCCCGGTCGTCCAGGGCCAGCGACAGGCCCACCAACTCAGCCCGCATCTGATCCGTGGAGGTGGTCTCGGTGTCCACGGCCAGACGCTGCGCCTGCGACAAACGCCGCACCAGAGCTTGCAGGGCCTCCGGGGTCTGGACAATGTGGGTGGTGAACCCTAACCCGGAGACGGTGACCTCCTCTGGGGTTTCCTGGGGAGCGGTCACCTGCAACAGGGGGAGTTGCGTCGCCTGGGGCGCGACCCCCAGCCCCAACGTCCGGCGCAGTTCGGCAAAGCGCTTCATCAGGGAACGGAATTCCAGTGCCCGGAACAGGGTTTCCACCCGGGCGGGGTCAAACCGGTCAGGGCGGGCCTGTTCCAGGTCCAGCCGCACGGGCAAATCGGTGACGATGCGGGCCAGTTCCCGGCTGAGGTAGGCGTCCTCGCGGCCCGCCCCCAGTTTCTTGCGCAGGGAGGGGCTGAGTTCGTCCAGGTGGGCGTAGAGGTTGTCCAGGTCGCCATACTGTTGGAGGAGTTTGGCGGCGGTCTTCTCGCCGATGCCGCGCACACCGGGAATGTTGTCGGATTTGTCGCCGACCAGGGCCTTGAAGTCCACGAACTGTTCGGGCCGCACGCCGTATTTTCGGAACACCCGCTCGGGGGTGTAGTCCTGGGCGTCGGAAAGTTGGCGCCCAGGCAGGGAGACGATGACCCGCTCGCTGACCAGTTGGAGCAGGTCGCGGTCACCGGTGACGATTTTCACCCCCAGGCCGGTATCGTCCGCGGCCCAACGGGCCAGGCTGCCCAGCACATCGTCCGCCTCGTATCCTTCAACCTCCACGCGGGGGATGTTGAAAGCGTCCACCAGTTGGCGGATGCGTTCGATTTGCGGCACCAGGTCGTCGGGCATCTTGGCCCGCGTGGCCTTGTACTCGGGAAAGAGGTCGTCACGGAAGGTCCGACCCGTATCAAAGGAAATGGCCAAATAGTCGGGCCGCTCGTGTTCCAGCAGGCGCAGCAGAATGCTGGCAAAGCCGTACACGGCAGCGGTCGGCTCACCGGAGGAAGTCATCCACCGGCGGGCCATGTCCTCCGAGCCGCCGGTGAGCGCAAAGTAAGCGCGATAGGCCAGGGCATGGCCGTCGAGGAGATAGACGGTTGGCGGCATAGGCTACTTTTCCACTCCCTGCCGTTGGCGCACTTCCCAGAGGAACTCCAAAATGACGGTCTGAGGCAAAGGATGGGCTTGTCCGATGACCAGATACCCCGGCGCCCAAAAGTCGCCAGAGGGGTTGTCGTGGGCCAGGTAAGGGAAGGCGCTGAAGATGCGATGGGAGGTGTGCTCGCGAATCACCCGCACGGCATAGGCCGGGGAGGTGTTGGGCAGCACCTGGACCACCCAGTGCAAATAATTGGGCCGCACGGCCAGATGCACCAGACGCCAGCCAAAGGCCACCGCAATGCGCTGCACCCACCGGTTGAGGTTGCGGGCCAACTCACCGGTGATGTGGTGATGCGGCATGCGGGGCACCAGCACGCAGGCATAGTGCAGGTCGGCGCGGGTCATAGTGGCCGGAGGAGGCAACGCCGGCGCCAGGGAGGAAGGCTCAACCGCCGAAGTGCCCGAACCGGCCAGCTCTGTTGCGCCCACGGGGCGCGTGGGGGCCTCGGAAGGGCTCGGCCCAGGGGCTTCGTCGAGGCTCAGCCCAGGAGAGGCACCCTCGTCTGCGGGGGCTTCCTCCTCCACCCAAACGGCCACGGTGGGCGCTTCGGAAAGGTCCTCTTGCGGCTCCGCGCCTGCAGCGGGTGACGGGGGGCTCGCCTCCTGCCGGATGGAAGCCGCGGGCAAGGCCTCTCCATCCTCCCCGGCGGGAGGAGGCAGCCCTGGCTCCTCCTCCGTCGCCGACGCAGAAAGCGGACCAGGCTCCTGGGACGGCGAGGCCAGCACATCGCCCTTCTGGGCGGCTTGCACATCCGGAGCCTCCGCAGCCCTGGCCTCGGTCTCCTCGGCCTGCAGCAGGGCATCGAGGATGGCGCGATGTTCGGGCGACAGCGCCGCCTCTGGGGCCCAATCCTCAGGAATGGGCGGAGGCACATCTTTAAAGAGAGGCTTGAAGGCCTCGGGGGGCAGGGCATCCTCCCCCGACTCCGGTTCGTCGGGCGGCAGCCCCTGCCGGACCTCTTCCACATCGACCGGGGCCGAGGGCGCGGGGGAGGCTTCAGACTCCCCGGCCTCCGGGGATGCACCGGGGATCTCACTCAGCGCCTGAGCCAAACGGGCCGCCTGTTCACGGATACGGGTGAAGGGGGTTCGACTCTCAAACAGCAAGGCCAGAGCCACATCCGGCATCACCTGGGTGACATACACCATGAACTCTCCCTGGACGGCGCTCAAGGTCATGTAACGGGCAAAGTCGGCCTGCCCCCCGGCCTCCCAGTAGTAGGCCACCGTTTGGGCCAACTCGTTGGCGGCCAGACGGGGCAGTTGCCCGGCGTAGGCATACAGCCTCCCATCACGGGTCACCATCGCCGAGGCCACGGCCAGGGATTCCAGGGTCAAACGCGCCAGATGTTGCGCCGCCTGATCGGCATTGGCCAGCCATCCCGGTAGCGTCTCCGGCCTCTCGGGGGCCGCTTCCACCTCTTGGGCCAGGCGGTCCACCTGCTCAAGCAAATCCGGCAGATAAAAAGGCTTGTCCAGCAACGCGGCCGCGCCCAGGTCACGGGCCTCATCGGGAGCGAAACCCTCTGGCGGGATGAACACCACCCTGGCCCGAGGGGCCTGAGCCTGCAACGCCTGCAGGGTTTCCCCCGCCCTTGGGGGATCCACATCTCCATCCAACAGGATGATTTGCGGGTGGTGCTGCGCCAGGGCCTCAGGCACCGCCTGGGGCCGACGCACCACGACCACGCGGTAGCGTCCTGTCTCCTCCAAGGTCTGGCGAATCAACTCCCCAAAACCTTCGGCCGCCGCGATGACCAGGACTGTGGTTTTCATGGTAATTCAAGTGTATCACGGGGCGGAGTTCAGGACAAGCGGGGAGATGGTTTAGCGCCTGAGGGTCACGGGCTCTTCCCCTTGGGTTGAGGCGGGGCCGACGGCACCTCGGGCAGGACCTCGCGGCTCAGGGCCTCCACCGTCTCCACCGTGATGCGCGGTTGCCGCATCCACCCATCACGCAACACACCCAGGGACAGCAACCGCTCCAACAGCGCCTTGGCCGTCCTGCTGCTCACGCCCAGGCGCTGGCGCAACGCCCGCCGCCAGTAGGCGCGGTCGGCGTCGCGGGGCGCGCTTTGGGCGATCTCAACCACCGCAGCCAGCACCTCGGCGGCGCGGCGCACGCCCTCCCGCGTAGGCATCTTCTGCACCGTCCCCAGCACGCGCTCCGTTTGCAACGAAACACAGCGCACGCCGGTCGGCCCTTCCCACAGGTCCACCAGCCCACGGCCCTGCGCCTTGCGGAGCATCTCGGCCGCTTGAGAAGGGCCGTACAAAGCTTCCATCAATCGCACCGGGATGCCCGTGCTCAGCCGCTGCCGCAGATCGCTCAGGGCGGCGCAAAAACGGGCCACCTCGTCCTCCTCGACCGTCTCCTGCGCCTGGGTGGGGGGCGGTTCCGGCTCCGGCTCGCGCTGGGTCACGCGAAAATCGAGCAGGTCGAACTCGGCGCGAATGTTGGCGTCGGTGCTCGGCGCGTTGGGATCCGCCACCAGGAAGACCACCTGAAAGCCCATCTCGCGCAAAGTGCGTCCCAGCGCGGTAAAGGCTTCGTCCCCGCTGCCCAGGATGTAGACATCGGCAGGGCGGGTGGCCACATGCCGCCCCACCTCAAAGGCCAACCGCATGTCGGCAAAGTTGCGAATGACCCACTTCTTTCCCCCGCTGTGCTGCCGCACCCGCCGCACCTGGGGCCCCATGAAACTCTGGGCGTCGATCACGGTCGCGTAGCGGTTCAGCCCACCTTTTTGCGGGTTGTAGTGGGTGAAGTTGGCTACGGCGATGAAATCCTCCCGGGCCAGGGAGCCGTAGTTTTCCTCGATGTAGGCCACCAACTGCCCGAAGTCCATGAAAGGCGATTCCCCATACGGATGGCGGGGATCCCTGCGGCGGGCGCGGGCCTTCAGGGCGTTGTAGAGGTTCTCGAAATCCAGGAACAAAGCCACACGGGGCATGAGGCACTCCTTGGACGCGGCTCCTTCCCCTGGGTCCGGGAGAAGCGGGTCGGGGTATAATCCGTACACGGTATTATAACGGAAGGAGGGGACGCCATGAAACTCGCCATCCTCAGCGACACCCACGACCACATCTGGCGCGTGGACAGCATCCTGCCGCAACTGGCCGAGGTGGACGCCATCCTGCACTGCGGCGACCTGTGTTCGCCGTTCCTGTTGCGCAAACTGGCCGCTGGCGTGCAGGGGAAGCCCATCCATGTGGTATGGGGCAACAACGACGGCGACCGGCAATTGCTCACCGTGGCCGCGGCCGAGGCCGGGAATGTGTACCTGCACGGCGACTTCGCCGACCTCACCTTGGGCGGCGTGCGCATCGCCCTAACTCACTACCCTCAGGTGGCGCGGGCTGTGGCCCAAAGCGGGGCTTATGACCTGGTGTGTTACGGTCACGACCACCGCCTGCACCAGGAGACCCTTGGGCGCACCCTATTGCTCAACCCCGGCGAACTCTTCGGCGGTCTGACGGGCCGCAGCACCTACGCCCTCTACCACACCGAAAGCCGCAAGGCCGTGATCCTCGATGTCCCCTAACCGCGTGCAACGAGCCGCGCTGGCCGTGGTAGGGGCGCTGAACCTGGCTGCCATCGCCCAGCGCTACTAGGTCAGCCTGCAAACGCTGATGGCGGTCAACGCCCTTACCGGCCCCAACCTCCTCCGCGTGGGCCAGGTGCTGCGCATCCCGCCCCTTGAGCCGGTCGGCCAGGCCCCGGGCTTCAAAACCCTGCCCGTTTCGGAACTGATGGCCGGTCCGCTGGATGCCGGGTTCACGACCTCCGCCTGGCTCGCCCAATAGGGGGGCTTTCTGAGCCACTATACCGGTGTACGGTCAGCCCCTCACCGGGCGGACACCTCGGCCACCCTCGCGGCCGACTACTCCGTCGGCCCCCGCCTCCTGCTGGCCCTGCTGGATTACCGCGGCAGATGGATCGCCCAAGACGCACCGAACCCGGCCTTCGCCACCTATCCCCTGGGCCGGCGCGACGGGCTCCACCAGGGCCTGTGGGGCCAACTCTCCTGGGCAGCCAACGAACTCAACCGCGGGTACTATCTGTGGCAGGTCAACGCGCTGCCCGTCTTCGTGCTGGCCGACGGCAGCCTGGTGCGCCCCAACCCCACGGTCAACGCCGCCACGGCCGCGGCGCAACGCCTTTTGGGCTGTTGTTCGGTTACGACGCCTGGCAGCAAGCCGTAACCCTCAGGGCTTTGCGGCGACCTACGCCGCGCTTTTCGGCAATCCTTTCGCACGGGCCATCGAACCGCTGGTGCCCCCCGACCTGAGCCAGCCAGTCATGCAACTGCCCTTCGAGCCGGGGGGTACCCTGGTACTTCACCGGCGGCCCCCACAGCGCCTGGGGAGATGGCTCGGCCTGCGCTGCCCTGGAGTTCGCTCCCGGCGACGCGGCGACGGGGTGCACCTCATTGCAGGCCTGGGTGACGGCGGTGGCCGAGGGAGTCATGGTGCGCAGCGAGCGGGGCGTGGTGGTGCTCGACCTAGACGGCGACGGCCACGAGCAAACCGGCTGGGCGGTGCTCTATCTGCACATCGCCGCCCGGGAACGCGTGCCCGTAGGACAACACCTCTACCCTGGGGAACGCATCGGGCACCCCTCCTGCGAAGGCGGCATCGCCACCGGCACCCATGTCCACCTGGCGCGCAAGTTCAACGGCCAGTGGATCGCCGCCGACGGAGCGTTGCCCTTCGTGCTGGACGGCTGGATCTCCCACGGCAGCGGTGCCGCTTACGAAGGCTGGCTGGAAAAGGAAAGGCGGCGGGTGGAAGCCTGTGCGTGTCGCCGGCCGGAAAACACGCTGACGCGGTGAGGGCTTTCTCATCCCGGCCCGCTCTGCTTTTGTCAAGGCTGAGGTTTTTGGTTAAAATACCGCGGATAGCACGAGCACAAAGAAAAAAAGCGCGGCTCTGATTAAACCTTCCGATCCG